>NZ_JBEHVX010000059.1:0-15761 GCF_040227455.1 Catenibacterium sp. RTP21428st1_D7_RTP21428_210409
AAAAGAGCATCACCTTACGGTGATGCTCATTTGGCAAGGACTGTCAACATTCTGTCCTTGACTTTTGAACCAGTTTATTCTTTGTCATGCTTATTCCTCCACAAATTCTAATTTAACTAACAAACTCATTTTTTGCTCATTAAACACTTTTTAAATATCCAACTTACAGTAGCTCCAATAAACAAACCTATAATTGCTGTTGTTGAATTACCATTTAAAGTGCCTACCGCAAATCCTACAGCAGCACCTACATACCAAGTACTAACAAGCTTAGCTAATGTAAAAGTATCTTCTTCGTCATTCTTATTTTCATTATGATGTTCTTTGCTCATTTATTCGTCACCTCATCTAAAAATTCCAATTTGACAATCCATGTGAATAATAGTTTCCACATTCAAGAAAAAATTGCCTTGAAAATAGAACTATAATTATGAGTTCCTATTTTTAAATTTGCTGATAATTGTAGTTATACCAACTGTAATAAAAGAAATCAAACCACTAAACACGCATAAAAATCCAATTGGGGCAAGAAAGAAATTCTCATGCAGCACCCCTTGTGCATCAATATACTCTACCGACAGTCCCTTCACAAGAAGTAGTATAATTCCGATTAAAATCAAGAAACTGCCTATAATCGAGCACACCATATTATACTTGGCTCTTCTGGTTTCACTTCCATCTTTGATTACTTTTTCTGTCATGTTGTTCATTTCGTTTTCTCCTTTAATCAAATAATCCAGAGATATTTGAAACACATCAGACATCAAAATAAGCATTCCTATATCTGGAAGATTTTTGTTATTCTCCCAGTTTGAAACAGCTTGTCTACTCACATTCAGTTTCATAGCAAATTGTTCTTGTGTCAATTTTTCTTTTTGACGAATGCTTTTAATTTGTTCTCCAAAATCCATGTATTTCACCTCCGTGTTTCCAGTCTATAATTCAACCAAGTTTTTTTCAAGAAAGTGCCTCTTGCATCTCAAAAAAACAGACGCAAGAACCTCTTGCATTCCTATATTGAGGCTAATATTCCCTTCTCCAACATTTAAATTTCCCGTTTTATCTATTTCCTTTTTTTACTGATATATCTTCCAGCAAAACTATAAAAGCACAAAACATTATTAACCAAAAATTAGGGTGCATTGCCATTTCACCTTCACAACTTGAAATTTAGTTCAATTCTAATTTAACTAACAAACTCATTTTTTGCTCATTAAACACTTTTTAAATATCCAACTTACAGTAGCTCCAATAAACAAACCTATAATTGCTGTTGTTGAATTACCATTTAAAGTGCCTACCGCAAATCCTACAGCAGCACCTACATACCAAGTACTAACAAGCTTAGCTAATGTAAAAGTATCTTCTTCGTCATTCTTATTTTCATTATGATGTTCTTTGCTCATTTATTCGTCACCTCATCTAAAAATTCCAATCTTCTGTTACTTTCAGTCTCTGCTGAAGACTGAAAGTTACCTTCGCTTTACTATTTCTAATAGTTTTCTCACATAATCATCTGCGTGATTTATTGAAAACTCTCCATGATACATATTAGGAAGAACTTGTATAAAACTATCATGCAATTTTTCATGAATGATTTTAGCAGATTTTTTCATTGATTGCTTTTCTTTTTCTCCTACATAAATTTGAACGGTTGCTTCACACTCTCCAATGCCATCTTTTAGTGAATAAACTGAGTTTTTCTGTAAAAAGGCAATCATATCACTCTTTCTAATAGCACAAGTATCTTTGTAATATTCATCAAACAAATTCGACTTTATTCGTAATGATTTGAATTGCAATTTTGAAAACCACTTATACTTTATTAAGCCATAGCAACTTCCAAACGCCGGTTTGATCATAGAATATGTAAATTTTGAAGGTATTACAAGTACACTTTCCACTATTGCATACTTACATATATCTTTGCGTTGAGATAAAATTTCAAGCAAAATCTGCCCTCCAAGCGATAGTCCTCCCATCATTAAAACAGAACCGCCCAATTTACTATTTACAAATTCTATAATATCCAAAGCATTATTCTCTATCGTTGTAAACTGCTTATCACATCCTGCATGACCATCTAATATAGGCAAAACCACATGATAATTTGTTTGAAGTCTATCAGCAACCTCTTTGTAATTCCACCATGATAAACCGTCTCCGTGTAAGAGGATAATTACATCGCTGTTTTCTTTTCCATATTCTACATAATTCAACCTCTTTCACCTCGCTGTAAACTTCCGATTTATTACACCCTAATAATAGCACAATCTTTCATTCACACCCAACTATCCGTATTTTTCCCTTTTAAGTTCCTTGTTGAGAGCCATTCCATCTATCTTTCCCAAGACTTTATTCTTAATAATGTTATCTTGAGAGAGACCATATATTTCTAATCTGTTTAGAAAGAGTATCATAACTCCATAAACGATTGCTTCTTTTTATAGAGTTAGGATCATTCACAATAAACATCCCCTGCTTCATTCCTCTAATCACAATAAGATGTCCTGTAGTAGTAAAGTCTCCTGGTTTCATACTACATATAAGAGGGATTCCATTCACGATTTCATTCTTCATAGAAGAATAAGAGAGGGGTATGTTTCTTCCATGAATAACATAATGTTTCATACCTTCAGTAAAGAAAGCCCAGGATGTTCCATCTTGATAATAGCCATGATTATATGCATAAGATGCCACATCAAAAGGGGTAATGTTATTTCTTCCTATTAATCCTGCAATAATCATTGCAGCACTCGTAGGACCACAGCCATTCATGCCAATCACATTATATCCATAGTTTCCATAGCCCCATCTTTGATCATATTGAAGTAAGAGAGGATAACGTCCTTTTGTGACTGGACCTATCGTATTTGTATAAACATGTCCTTTTTTACTTGGATAGTTGTAAACAAAATCAATAAGTTCTTCATTACGATAAAGTGATTGAATCATTGCATCAGGATATTGATCCTTATTATTTAATATAGTACGTAGTTTAGGATTAGAACGCGCTTTTATTTCTAAACCAATATCTTCTCTTAGTCCGCTTACACCACCACCTATATTATAAGCTATATGACCTATAAGAATTGAGAATACACAAAGCAATAGAATGATTATTTTTTTCATATGTTTTCATCTCCTTAAAAAAGCATCTTCATTACTTGTATTTTACCAATACAAATAAAGACGCTTCTTTAATACATTCTTATAGAATTCTTATGAACTTCTTAATTTTTTGGGAGAGTAATTGTGAAGACTGTTTCTTCTTTATTACTTGATGCAAAGATAGAACCATGGTGAAGTTCCACTATTTCCTTGGCAATAGCGAGACCTAAACCACTTCCACCTGTTCTTGAAGTACGTGCTGAATCTAAACGATAGAAGTTCTCAAATATACGATTTAGTTTTTCTTTAGGTATCTCTTTTCCTTTATTGATGACTTTAATAATGGCATCATCATGCATACTATGAACATCAATATTGATATCAGTATGATCCTTACTATAGCTAATCGCATTCTTAATCACATTACTAAAGACTCTGCTAAGTTTATCCGCATCACCATATAATGTGATATCTTCATCTTGATTAAGATGGATATTCTTTTCCTGTTCTACTAATACAGGATAGAAATCATCAATGATTTGTTCGAGCATCAGACGAATATCTAAATCTTCTTTTTCTAGAATAATCTTTTCTGAATTATAACGAGCTACTTCAAATAATTCATTAATGAGATCTTCTAAGCTATAAGATTTATCTAATGCAACATTAATATACTTCTCTCTTTGAATATCAGGCATATCTTTAATTTCATCTAATAAAGATAAGTAACCAATCATAGAAGTCAATGGTGTTTTAATATCATGAGCTAAATAAACAATGAGTTCATCCTTCTTCTGTTCATTCTCTCTTGCAAGTCTCTCATTCTTTATTGATTCACTCTTTAGTTCATTAAATCGTCTTTCTATATCATAAAGTTCTTCTGGTAATGTGATATAGTCTACACTCTTATCTATTAATTCATGAGATGCATGAGTCAATGCATCCATATAATAGGATGTCTGTTTATAAAGATGATGAATTATAAACGCAAAAGAAATCACTATACAGATTAATAAAAACAACAGAAGCGAGAGTGGATTCTTCACAATATTATAAAAGAACGCTAGAAACGTATAAATATTAGAATCAAAATCATAGACCCATTGAAAATCAAAAAAAGCAGCTAGATAGACTACCAATACAAAAACAACTAACAGCCCTACTGTATAAGCTATATATTGTAGTAGTGTACGTTTATAAATCTTCTTTAAGATTGTATTAGTTTCCATATCATCCATCCTTTATTTTTCAATCTTATAGCCCACTCCATAAACTTTCTTTATATATTTAGGATTTCTTCCACCATCATGCATCTTTTCACGTAAGTGTCTAATATGCACCATGATTGTATTATTATCTCTCTTATAATAATCTTCTCCCCAAACCTTTAAGAATAAATCGTCACTCTTTACAACATTTCCTCTATGAAGACATAATTCCCATAATATCGCAAATTCTGTTTTAGTTAGTTCTATCTTCTTTTCATTAAAATAGAATTCTCTTGTATCATTATTAATACGTATTCCTCTAAAATCTATTTCATTCTTTTCTTCTTTTTCATTATAGTTCTTATAACGTCTTAGCTGTGCTTTGACTCGTGCAACAAGTTCTAACGGCTGGAATGGCTTTGTGACATAATCATCTGCACCAATACTTAAACCATTGATTTTATCAATATCCTCTACCTTTGCGGTTACAAAAATAATAGGAAACTTATACTTTCTTCTTAATGTATTGCATAAAGAAAAACCATCCATATCAGGCATCATCACATCTAAGATAGCTAAATCAATCTTTAAATCATCAATATCTCTTAATACATCCTGACTAGAATAGTACTTATATACAGTAAAATTCTAATTTTCTAAATAGATTTGTATTAAATCTGTAATCTCTTTCTCATCATCTACAACTAATATATTCATAAATATCCCCTCTTATGCATCATTATATCATTTACATTCCTATCAATTATTAATACTTTCTTAATTATTAAAAATTCCCTCTAGAGTTAGTCATAAATAATATGATATGATAATCGCATTGTGTGGAGGGAAATAAACATGAAGAACATGACTAAAGGAAAACCATTAAAGCTTATATTCTTATTCGCATTACCACTTATGTTAGGTAATATCCTGCAGCAATTATATACAATGGTAGATACAATGATTGTAGGACAGTTCTTAGGTGTTAATGCCTTGGCGAGTCTAGGCGCCGCAGACTGGATCAACTGGGCTATTTTAGGAATAGTAATGGGCTTTACACAGGGATTCTCTATTCGTATCTCACGTACTTTTGGAGCTGAAGATTATGGAAATATGAAAAGATCTATGCATATGATTTTCTTCTTATGTACTTTCTTTTCTATCCTTACAACAGTTGTTGCAGAATTATCTATCGTTCCATTATTAACTATATTAAATACACCATCTAACGTTATTCAAGGTTCTATTACGTATTTAAGAATCATGTCCGGTGGTTTGACAATTACAATGTTTTATAACTGTTTTTCTAGTATATTACGTTCTTTAGGTGATAGCAGTACACCATTACTCGCAATGATTGGTGGAGCAATCACAAATATCTGTTTAGATTTATTATTTGTAGTGGTATTTAAATGGGGTATTGCAGGTGCTGCGATTGCAACATTATTAGCACAATTCTTAACTGCAATATTCTGTCTCTATATGTTGAAGAAGGAATTACCATTCAAGTTAGAACTAACAAAATTTAAGTTCGAAAAAAAGATCATCAAGAACTTATTACAGTTAGGTTCACCTCTTGCCTTCCAGAACCTCATTATTTCTATTGGTGGTATTATGGTACAGTCAGTAGTCAATCGTTTTGGATTCTTATTTATTGCAGGATTTACTGCCACAAATAAGTTATATGGTTTATTAGAAGTAGCCGCTATTTCATTTGGTTATGCTATTACAACATTTAATAGCCAGAACCTTGGTGCTAAGCAGTATGAACGTATTAAAAAAGGTGTCGCACAGGCTGCCTTCTTATCATTCTGTACTTCAGTGATTATTGGTGGTTCTATGATTCTATTTGGTAAGCATATCTTATTACTCTTTATTTCAGGTACACCTGATCAGATTAATAAGGTCCTTACTATTTCTTATAAGTATCTCTTCATCATGGCAGTATGTCTACCAATTCTTTATATGCTTCATTCATATAGAAGTGCCTTGCAGGGAATGGAAAATACATTTATACCAATGGTATCAGGTATTGTGGAACTAGTTATTCGTATAGGTGTTGCCCTCATCTTCCCTATATTCTTAGGTCAGAATGGTATTTATCTTGCAGAAGTACTCGCATGGACTGGTGCAGCAGTACTGCTTTATATATCATATAAAATAAAAATACATGCATTATTAAAAGGCAATAGTGAGATGGCTTAGTCATCCTCTATTGCCTTTTTTGCATCATTAAATTTACCTATTTAGAATCGCCCATTGATATTTTCATTTAATTTGTTAAAAATCTGAAAGCATCTCTATCGAAGTGCCTTGAGATTTTATTTTACTACAACACTTACAAGATTGTTGTATTTAGGTGAACACTTTTAAAATGCTTTTTTACAACTTCTCTTGTATGTTCTTGATCAATTGTACAGCCGTACTGACCATTATCTGCATCTTCAAATTCCATACATTCCAAAAAGATACGTGATATTTTTCAATTTGAATTACCTAATTGAATATATTCTATTATTGTTCCTCCTGTCTTATGACTTCTTTTAATGAAAATTGATGCTGATCATACTGATAAACAAAAATACAACAATTTCCAAAACCTTTATTTAACTCTTCCGTAGGATCTTGAATAGCTCTTAAAAAATTAAAACATGCGCCACTATGAGATACTACCAAAACATTTTCATGATCTTCCCTATCCATAATTTCCGTTAACGTCTTCATCATTCTATCTCTCGTTGTATTTGAAGATTCTCCACCAAATTGGATATAAAAAGTTTCACAATCTTTTGGACTAAGGTGTTTATTTAATCTTTCACTTTCTCCTTCAAGTTCTCCATAAAAATTTTCTTTTAATCCTTTTAATCTTGTATAAGGCATATCTACAATCAACTCTAAAGTATCACTACATCTTTCACTTGTAGAACAATAGGCATGATCAAAAGTAATGCCTTTTTTAGAAAAATAATCTCTTGCTTTTTGCGCCTGCTTGATTCCCTTTTCAGTTAATGGGGAATCACACCAGCCTTGAATTTTATGTTGAACATTAAATAATGTTTCGCCATGACGCATAAGATATAATGTTTTCATCTTATTTACTTCCTTTCATATGAACTAACCAAACTTATTATAATATATATAAGAATAAATAGCGAAAGACAAAAAGGTACTTCTATCCATAAGTAGACAAATAGCGGTAATTATCTATATGGAGAATGATCTTTCAATAGATCCTTTAAACCTAAGTAACACATATGATTGATGTTGTCTACAAGTTCATCTATTGATTCTTTCATACCATCTAGAATCCATTGAAGAACCATGCTATGAAAAGCATTGGTATCGTAAAGTGTCTCAAATTTAAATTCTTTGGATAATGAAATTCCTTTTTATATTTTCTATTATAAAATTTAGAAACAATTAAGTCTTCTAATTATTCATTCGTTAAAGCATTGTAACTTTTTCCTTTAAATATCATCTTTCTCAAATGATGTTTCATTTCCATACTTTATCGCTTCGTTGATATTATAATATCATATCCTCTCTTACTATCATGAAAAAATCGTCCATCAATCAAAAAAAGACACCTCCTAAGAGATGCCTTAACGAATTATTTAACTACAATATTTACAATCTTGTTAGGAACATAAATGATCTTCTTAATTTCTTTACCATCAGTATGTGCCTTAACATTTTCAAGTTCTAATGCCTGCTGTTTAACAGATTCAGCTTCCTGATCCTTATTAATAGATAAACGTCCACGTACTTTACCATTTACCTGTACTGCAATTTCAATTGTAGATACAACAAGCTTGTCTTCTTCATATGTTGGCCATGCTTCATAAGCGATTGTTCCTTCATGACCAAGTTTTTCCCACATTTCTTCACAGATATGAGGTGCAATACATGAAAGCATCTTAACGATACCTTCTGCATATGGCTTATAAACTGCTTTAGCCTTATATGCTTCATTGATGAAGATCATCATCTGTGAGATAGCAGTATTAAAGCCAAGGTTTTCATAGTCTTCAGTCACCTTCTTAACTGTTGAGTGATATACGAAGTCTAATGAACCATCATTTGTATCAGTTAACTTATCAGATTCAACAAATAATCTATAAACACGTTCTAGCCATTTCTTTGAACCTTCTACACCTGTTTCACTCCACGGTTTAGATGCTTCAAGAGGACCCATAAACATTTCATATAAACGTAATGTATCTGCACCATATGCTTCTACAATATCATCTGGATTAATAACATTACCCTTTGACTTAGACATCTTCACACCATTTGGGCCAAGAATCATACCCTGATGGTATAGCTTCTTGAATGGTTCTTTAACTGGTACGATACCCTTGTCATATAAATAATTATTCCACATACGTGAATATAATAAGTGTCCTACTGCATGTTCAGGTCCACCAACATATAAGTCAACTGGCATCCAATGCTTTAATAATTCTGGATCTGCAATAGCCTTATCGTTATGTGGATCAATATATCTTAAGAAGTACCAAGAAGATCCTGCAGAACCAGGCATTGTACTTGTTTCTCTCTTACCCTTTTTACCATCTACTTCTACATTAACCCAGTCAACTGCCTTATCTAATGGAGAAGAACCAGTCTTTGATGGACTATAATCTTCAAGTTCAGGTAAGATAAGTGGTAACTGATCATCGCTTAATGCAACAGATGTTCCATCATCAAAGTTAATGATTGGAATTGGTTCACCCCAATATCTCTGTCTTGCGAAGATCCATTCTCTTAAACGATAGTTAACATGCTTAGAACCACAATGATGTTCTTCTAACCAGTCTAACATCTTATCGATTGCTTCCTGTTTATCTAAACCATTTAAGAAGTCAGAGTTAATATGTACACCATCCTGTGTCCATGCTTCCTTAGTAACATCTCCACCTTCTAATACTGGAATAATATCGATACCAAACTTCTTTGCGAAAGCATAGTCACGATCATCATGTGCAGGAACAGCCATGATAGCACCTGTTCCATACCCAGCTAATACATAGTCAGAAATCCAGATTGGAATCTTCTTACCATTTACTGGGTTGATTGCATAAGCACCAATGAAGACACCAGTCTTTTCTTTATTTAATTCAGTTCTTTCAAGTTCTGACTTAGTTGCACATACATCTAAGTAAGCTTTTACTTCATCCTTCTTATCAAGAGTCGTAATCTTTTCTACTAATTCATGTTCTGGTGCTAATACACAATAAGTAGCACCGAATAATGTATCACAACGTGTTGTGAATACTGTGAATTTATCATCATAACCATCTACCTTAAAATCAACATGAGCACCGATTGATTTACCAATCCAGTTTCTCTGAATTTCTTTAGTAGATTCTGGCCAATCAACTTCTTCTAATCCTGCAAGTAATCTTTCAGCATATTTAGGAATATCAATAACCCACTGTTTCATATTCTTACGAATAACTGGGAATCCACCACGTTCACTCTTACCATCGATGATTTCATCGTTTGCAAGTACTGTACCTAATTCTTCACACCAGTTAACAGGAATATCTACATATCTAGCTAAACCATCTTCATATAACTGTTTGAAAATCCACTGAGTCCATTTATAGAAGCTAGGATCACAAGTAGATACCTGCTTATCCCAGTCAAATGAGAAACCTAACATCTTTAACTGTTTAGTGAAAGTCTGAATATTCTTTAATGTAAATCCTTCAGGGTGGTTACCTGTCTTGATTGCATACTGTTCAGCAGGTAAACCAAATGAGTCAAATCCCATTGGATGTAATACGTTATATCCCTGCATTCTCTTCATTCTTGACATGATGTCAGTTGCTGTATATCCTTCTGGATGTCCAACATGAAGACCTTGTCCTGATGGATAAGGGAACATGTCTAAGGCATAGTATTTAGGCTTTGAGAAATCATAAACATCTGTTTCGAATGTCTTATTCTCTTCCCAGTATTTCTGCCATTTCTTTTCTGCTATCTTATGATCATAAGTCATAATTTTGTCTCCTCCACTTTTAAAATAAAAAAAGTCCTCATGTCTAAGGACGAGAACTCGCGGTACCACCTTAGTTCATGAAGACTGATTCATGCGCTTAATGCTTTAACGCAGCAATACGTGATCTGCTTATCACAGACCCATCTCCCTAGCGAGTTCAATGGATAACTTTACTTATTCACACCAGCCATAAGTTCTCTTAAAAAGTATGACCATCTACTACTCTAGTTCCTTGACTTTTATATACTTACACACCTTATCATAATTTCCCGTTATTTGCAAGAAGTATCATCTCATTTTAAGGATGCGGGATGGATTGAGCTTGATAATATAAAGAATACTAAATAGTGTAGAAAAACAAACTAATAAGAAAGAACCAATCCACAATATCAACATAATAAGAGGTTGGAATGTAAGATGCATAGGAAAGTCTGTAATCTGTGGGATTATTTGATTCATTATCTTCATAATGCCAAGTAATATGAGAGATGCTGTCACATAGCTATAAGAATGAAGAATCAAACATTGATAGAAAGACATCTTGAAAATATGTATCTTCTTTTCACCATAGGCCTTCATGATGGCATGATCCTTCTTTAAATGCATCGCATGAAGAATCATGATTTCCATAATCATAAATATAGAAGAAAGTATTGTGAGAATAGAGAATACCACTAGAACCATCTGGATTCTATTCATATTCTGATTGAAAGTTTTTTGAGTTGATTCCCCCATTGCTTTAAACTCATATTCAGGATAATTCTTTTTTAAAGAATCTATAATGGATTTATCTTCCTTATATTTCAACATACCATATCTTGCAGTCGGTGTTTGATTAAAGATGGACTCTATCCAATGATAATTGGCATATTCATACATATAAAAGGCATCATAATTATAGGTTTGTGGAGAAATACCAACTATCTTTACTTCTTTTCCTTTTATCTTTAATTGATGCTTATAATAGATTGTCCAAGTTGTATTAAGTAATGTATTGACCTTATTCTTTTGTGCAAGCTTTCTTGCAGTAGAGAGAGGTACCGCAATTTCATCATTATTTTGTGGAGCTCTACCATATATATAATGAGTGGTATAGGACGAGTCATCAGATATAAACAGAACTTCATTCTTCTGATATCTTTGACTATTATGAGAGATTCCCATGAGATCATAATCATCAAGATTTAAATAATGATAGGATGCTTCATTGAAATGAGTCAAAGAGAGCGGATCATCATTACGTAGTTTATAAGTAATAGACTTTTGTGGAATCAATGAAGAAAGATATTGATAAATAGTATTACGAAAAGAGAATGTAAAGGTAAATGTCATCATCAAACATAATAATGCGATAGATAGAGAAAATGACATCTGAAAAAATCTTTTACGACTACTTAGGAAGGACTGAATGGTCAGTTTAAGTATAGGAAAATGTCGTGGCTTATTATTGGTATGGTTTTCTTGAGGATAGATTTCTGTTTTTTTAATAAGTGTATCCTGTATAATACATCCATCCTTCATTTCTATAATACGATCACTATATTGTTTTACTGATGCTTCATCATGGGATACAAATAATACAAGAGAAGAATGAGAACGCTGCTTCAACATCTTTAATACTCTCTCTGCATTATCTGGATCAAGTGAAGCTGTTGGTTCATCACATAGAATAATATCTGGATCATAATAAAGTGCACGCTCTATCGCTGTTCGTTGTCTTTGTCCTAAGGAAAGATCATTAACTGAAGTATTCTTGAATTGTTTAGTCAATGTTTCATCCAGTATGTAGGATGATTTATGAAAGTAGTCATAGAGACGTATATTATTATTAATAGAAAGCCAAGGTATAAGATGAAAGTCCTGAAAAATGATAGAAACTTTCTTATTATTCTCATATATCACTTCTCCTGAGTAATCATGATCAAGTCCAGCAATAATATGAAGTAAAGTACTTTTCCCACATCCACTTGGTCCAACAAGTGATACAAATCCTGTATCAGGAAGAGTACAAGCAATGTTTTCTAAGACATGTTCATGTAGATAACGCTTGTTGATTGATTTAAGTTGAATCATATTATTCCTCCCTGAGTAATGAGACTATACTTTCTTTCTTAATACGAATAAACGGTGCAGATGCAGAAAGTATGAGTATAAGAAGATAGAGAAAATAGAAAATAATATAGAAATAATAAGGAGATGCAAGACATGTAAAATGGAAATACCTCTTAAAGGATGTGAGCGGGAGAATAGAAAGAATAATAATAAACATCACTATGCTGATGGAGTAAATAAATGTGCCTATAATAAGTATTTCTATCTTTGATTCACGCTGTAATTGTTTATAAGATGCACCCATAGAAATTTTCAAAGCAAGAGAACGGCTTCTTTCTAAATATAAAGAAGAGAAGACTGTTTTTGTAAGTTCTATTGCCACAAATAAGCTAATCATCATATAAACTAACGCAATCATACGACCAATAGAAATAAGTGTTCCATAACTCATCTTCTTCATATATACATCATTATCTACTTCATAGTTCTTTTCATAACGTTTAATAAGAGTTTCAGAATCCTTTGTGACTACATCTATTTTGTCATCTCTTAATAAATCTGGATATTTTTTATCTATATCATGATGGAAACAAACCAATTGATCTTGGTAGAAATTATCTTCTATTACTCCCACTACTTTATATGTTTCATTTTCTAAGAGGTGACATGTGAATTCTGATTTAAGTTTATGAGATAAATTATTGGTGATAATGACTTCATTTGTATGATGAGGCAGATGTCCTGATATTAATTTAATATGTTTTGTCTTTTTAGGTAAACGAATCAACAAGGCATTAACTCCTTTGATATACCCACTTTCTATATCAAAATGTTTAGTACCTTTTTCTTTTAAAGACAATGGTTCTCCATCATGACTGGATATAGTTACAATATCTTTAAGTGGTGCTTCCATGTAAGATTTCTCTATAGAGGTAGAAAGACCATTTAAACCGCTTATAATCACTAGAGATGTTACAATGACTAATATCTGAAAAAGTGAGAGTAATGCGAGTCTCTTTCTTTCTCCCAATACTTCTTTAAAACTATAACGCATAGAGAATTGTTTCTTATGTTGAGGAATAAGTACTTCTTTATCTATATGATTGTCTTTAATTGTATGTAATGTCTGGTTCTTCATCTCCATGAGTACATCGACATATTCATCTAATAGGGATGTATCATGAGAAACAACGATGACTAAACGATCTTCAGATACTTCCTTTAAGAGTGTCATAACCTCTTTTGCCTGTTTATAATGGAGGGCACCTGTAGGTTCATCACATAAAAGTACAGGTGCATCCTTTAACAAGGCACGAACAATAGATACACGTTTCATCTGTCCAATAGAAAGTTCATCAGGATATCTTTTCATAAGCTTTTCTATTTTTAAGCGCCTAATAATCTTATCCATCTTTTTCTTATCAAAATCAATCTGTCCAAAATAACATCCAGCCATGATATTCTCTTCTACTGTATAAGAAGGAATAAGATCATTATTCTGTTTAATAAAGCCTATCATCTTACTAAATTTTTTATCTATCACTTCATGATTAAAAGTGATTGTGCCATTATATTGCAGTAATCCACATAAACAATATAGAAGTGTAGACTTTCCACAGCCTGAAGATCCTTTGATTCCTACTAAACCAGTATCTGGAAATATATAATTCACATGATCCAATATACAAATATCATAACTCACAGTTAAGTCTTTAAGTTCTAGCATATTTTTCCCTCCATTTTATGTTATAATGAGCCAGGTGATAAAAAATGAATCCTTTTCCATATTCTTTAGATAACAAGCGTTATCATACATACAATTATTTTTTAAAAACGAGATATCATAAAAAAGTCGCAAAGGTCTCTTTAGATGCCCATTTTACTTGTCCTAATAGAAATGGGACAAAAGGCTTTGGAGGCTGTATATTCTGTTCTGAGAAAGGTTCTGGAGACTTTATTCTAGATAGTGATTCTCTTTTAGAACAGTTTAAAGCAGGTGCAGAAGTAATGAAAAGAAAGTGGCCTGAAGCTGTCTTTATTCCCTACTTCCAGGCATATACAAATACCTATGCTTCTTTAGATCAGTTAAAGAAGATCTATGAACCATTTATTGGTATGAAGGATGTTGTTGGTATTGCGATTGCGACACGTGCAGACTGCCTCACTGAAGAAATATGTGCTTATTTAGAAGAATTATCTAAAAAAACGGATGTCTATATAGAATTAGGCTTACAGACTATTCATGATACTACTGCAAAAGAAATCAATCGTTGTCATACTTATCAGGAATTCTTAGATGGACTCTCTATGTTAAGAAGACATCATTTAGAAGTCTGTGTGCATATTATTAATGGTTTACCTAATGAAACAATAGAGATGATGTTGGAGACTGCAAAAGCGGTAGGAAAACTAGATATTCAAGGTATTAAGATTCATAATCTCTATGTGACTCAGAATAGTCGTCTTTATAAGCTCTATTATCCTTTCAAGATGTTAGAAAGAGATGAATATATTTCTTTAGTTGCAAGACAATTAGAATATATTCCAAGTCATGTAGTCATAGAAAGACTTACTGGAGATGCACCATTAGAAGAATTAGTAGCTCCTTTATGGTCTATTAAGAAAACAACAATTCTTAATGATATCGATAAATATATGAAAGCTCAGGATATTATGCAGGGAGATCTTGTGTCCCTCAAATAATATATACGAAGAAAAAGAAAGAATTTCTTAAGGACATAAAAAAAATCTGGCCAAAAGCCAGATTTCTTTTTATTATTCTTCTGTTTCAAGAAGACCATATCCACCATCTCTACGTTTATAGACAACACATACTGTATTTGTTTCGATGTCCTTATAAACGAAGAATGAATGACCAATGAGTTCCATCTGCATGATAGCTTCTTCCATGTCCATTGGTTTAGGATTAATTGTTTTTGTCTTAACGACAACATCTTCTTCTTCAGGTTCTTCAAGAGCTTCTAAAGTGTTAATGTTGAAAGCGAGTTTATTATTCTTTGACTTTCTACTTAACTTTGTTTTGTACTTTCTGATCTGTCTTTCTAGCTTATCGATAACTAAATCGATTGCTTCATAAAGATCATCACTTGTTTCTTCTGCACGAAGAAGAACATGCTCTGTAGGAATTGTAACTTCAATTTTCTGACCAAATGGATAAGTTCTAATTAAAACCTTAGCCTCCACATCTTGTCCCATGATGAAGTACTTGTCGAGCAATGCTAGTTTTTTAGTAATTTTATCCTCAATAGCATCTGTAATTGTAACATTTTTACCTCTGACAATAACTTTCATAATTTCCTCCATTTCCCCGCGCCTTCGTTGCGCGGACACAAATATATAACCAAACTCAAATCCCCCAAAAC
>NZ_JBEHVX010000060.1:0-15657 GCF_040227455.1 Catenibacterium sp. RTP21428st1_D7_RTP21428_210409
ATTTTTTCTAAATTATTCAAACTTGTTTTTAAGTTTGTCTTTTTTTATACGTTTTGATTGATTTTTGTTTCACACTTATTTCCTCCATTATTTCTTGATTTCATCAAGCTTCTTTTCTAAATCATCAATTCTTTTTCTTTCTTCTTCATAATCTTTAAGCATCTGGTTCACAGTTGTCTTAGTATATTCTTCTTTATCTTTAGGGAATGTGTTATTAAGAACCATTGCAGATTCACCTTCAAGTTCTTTCTTGAGTGTATTTAAGTTATTGACATGTCCTTCAAGCTGATTCACTTTTTCATTGATTATTTCCCTCATCTTTTCTTTGTTAAAGACTACATCCTGCCCATGGTTTTCTGGTAATTTTGGTGTATCCTTGAAATAACGATCATATGATTCCTTTGCTTGATCTAAAATCTTATTAATATCTATATTCATAATTGCTCCTCCTCTTTTCTTTACGAGTTCATCATAGTCTTATATTTACTCATAAACAATGATTTAAAAACCACTTTAAACCTAGTTGACAAAGATAAGCCCTTACATTTTATGAATTTGTGAATACCATTTACAAAATAGAGGAAAATAAAAACCCCTATGAAACCATAGGGGCTTTGTGATTAGAATAATCCGATGATTGCCATTGGGGCATTGTCACCTTTACGGTTATAAGTTTTGATAACTCTAGTATAACCACCGTTCTTACCTTTGAACTTAGGTGCAACATCATCAAATAGAACCTGTACAGCTGTCTTTCCAGTTGCTGGATCTACTACATTCTGAAGAATAGCAGCAGCCTGTCTTCTAGCATGAAGATCTCCTCTAATACCAAGAGTGATTAATTTATCAACGACTTTACGTACTTCTTTAGCACGAGTAGCAGTTGTTTCAATCTTACCATGCATGATGACATCAGTAGCTAAGTTACGTAACATAGCTTTTCTATGACTAGATACACGGCCTAATTTTCTATTGTTTGCCATTAGTGTACTCCTTCCACAAACTTAGTCCATTGGTTTAAAACCAAGACCTAATTCATTTAATTTTTCTTTAACTTCTTTTAAAGACTTCTTACCAAGGTTACGAACCTTAATCATATCGTCTTCAGTCTTAGAAGCTAATTCTTGAACAGTCTGAATTCCTGCTCTCTTTAAGCAGTTGTATGAACGTACAGAAAGGTCAAGTTCTTCAATAGTCATATCAAGAACCTTGTTGCCTGTGTCTTGCTGTACTTCACTCATAACGTCCATATTCATTGCCTGATCAGTTAATTCAACGAACATATTTAAATGTTCAACTAATACTTTTGCAGCAATTGCAAGAACTTCATGAGGTTTAATTGAACCATCAGTTGTAATCTCCATAGTTAACTGATCATACTTTGCTGACTGACCAACACGAGTTGGTTCAACTAAGTATGCTACATTAACAACAGGAGAGAAGATAGAATCAGTAGGAATTACGTCAACACTGTTAACGAACTTCTTATTCTGATCTGCACTCATGTAACCTCTATCTTTATGAGCATACATTTCCATATAGAAATGCTGACCTTCAGCAACATGAGCAATTACTAAATCATTAGAAATTATCTTAACTTCAGAAGGACATTGAATGTCTGCACCAGTTACAGTAGCTGGACCAGTTACATCAATAACCATTGTTACATCTTCATCAGAATCTAATTCAAATACTAATTTCTTAATATTTAAGATGATAGCTGTAACATCTTCTAAAACACCATCAACTGCTGAGAATTCATGAATAGCGCCATTGATTTTTACTGCAAATACTGCAGCACCTGGCATAGATGATAATAATACTCTTCTTAAAGAGTTACCTAAAGTAGTACCAAAACCTCTTTCTAAAGGTTCGATGATAAACTTACCATAATTTTCATCTTCATTGTATGTATCAACAGTGAAATTTGCTTTTTCAAACTTTTGCATTGTTTCCCTCCTCTTTGAGATATTTATTTTATATAAATGTAATATAAATCAAATTATCCACGAGGACGTTTTGGTGGACGACATCCGTTATGTGGGATTGGAGTAACGTCAGTGATTGCAGTTACTTCTAAACCAGCAGCTGAAAGAGCTCTAACAGCAGCTTCACGTCCTGGACCAGGACCTTTTACACATACTTCAACAGATTTCATACCATGATCCATAGATGCCTTTGCAGCAGCTTCAGCAGCCATCTGAGCAGCATATGGAGTAGATTTTCTTGAACCTTTGAATCCAAGAGCACCAGCGCTTGACCAGCTAATAACGTTACCGTGTTCATCAGCAACTGTTACGATTGTATTGTTGAATGTTGAATGAACATGAGCAATACCTTTTGCTATATTCTTCTTTACACGTTTTTTACCACGTACAACTTGTTTTGCCATTTGTTCTGCCTCCTACTACTTCTTCTTTCCAGCAATTGGAGTAGCTTTACCTTTACGCGTTCTAGCGTTAGTCTTAGTTCTCTGTCCACGTACTGGAAGTCCTTTACGATGGCGAAGCCCTCTGTAGCAACCAATTTCCATTAATCTCTTAATGTTTAACTGAGTTTCTCTACGAAGGTCACCTTCAGTTTTAATATGTTCAACTTCTTTACGAATTTTTGTTTCTTCTTCTTCTGTAAGATCCTTTACTCTAACATCTTCAGAAACGCCAGCAGCTGCTAAGATTTTCTTAGCTGTTGTTGGACCAATACCATAGATATAAGTTAAAGAAACTACCACACGCTTATCGCGTGGGATATCAATACCAGCTATACGAGCCATTGTCTATTGTTCCTCCTAAAAATAATTAACCTTGTCTCTGTTTATGCTTTGGGTTTTCACAGATTACCATTACTCTACCCTTACGCTTGATTACTCTGCACTTATCGCAGATTGGTTTTACAGATGGTCTTACTTTCATCTTGTGTCTGCCTCCTTTGGGAAGATCTATTTGTGTCTAAATGTGATTCGCCCACGTGTTAAATCATATGGAGAAATTTCTACTGTTACTTTGTCCCCTGGTAAAATGCGAATGTAATTCATACGGATTTTACCAGAAACGTGAGCTAAAATAACTACTCCATTATCCAGCTGGACTTTAAACATTGCGTTTGGTAATGTTTCTACGACCGTTGCCTGGACTTCAATTACGTCATCTTTCTTCTTTGCCAAAATCGATCAACTCCTTATGTACCTTTGTCATGATTTCATAGCCATCTTCAGTGATAGCTACAGTATGTTCATAATGTGCAGCTAATGAATGGTCTGCAGTCTTTACTGTCCAATTATCATCCATTACTTTAACCTCGGCTTTGCCTAAGTGTGCCATAGGTTCAACTGCAATACACATACCTTTTCTTAATTTTGGTCCTCTGCCTGGTTCACCCCAGTTAGGAATGCTAGGATCTTCATGAACCTCTGTGCCAATGCCATGTCCTGTATAGTCTCTAGGCGTTGAGCAGCCATGACTTTCAAGGTAAGTCTGAACAGCATGTGAAATATCAGAAACTCTGTTACCTGGTTTAACTTGTTCTAAACCAGCATAAAGCGACTGTTCACATACTTCCATAAGATGTTTAGCCTGTGGAGACACATTGCCAATCGCAAATGTCCACGCAGAGTCCCCATGATATCCTTTCCAGCATGCACCTACATCCACAGAAATAATATCTCCATCTTTAAGTACATAACCATTAGGAATGCCATGAACGACAACATCATTTACAGACGTGCAAACAGCACCAGGAAAATTATAAAGATTTAAGAAAGATGGTGTACAACCATTCTTTCTTATAATCTTTTCACAGAAATCAGATACCTGTTCTGTTGTTAAACCCGGTTTAAGCCATTTAGCGAGTTCCTGATGAACTAAACCTACAACATGACCAGCATGTCTCATTAGGTCAATTTCACGTTCATCCTTGATTGTAATCATTATTTGGCCTCCAGATTTTTCTTGATATCTGCATAAACAGCATCCATAGACTGATCGCCATTAACGTTAGTTAATTCACCCTTCATTGTATAATAGTCAATAAGTGGTCTAGTCTGCTTTTCATAAGTATCAAGTCTAACCTGTACAGCTTCTTCGCTCTCATCAGGACGCTGATAGAGTTCTCCACCACACTTGTCGCATACGCCTTCAGTTTTTGGTGGATTGAAAACGACATGATAAGTGGTTCCACAATCCTTACAAGTTCTACGACCTGAAAGTCTCTTGATTAACTTTTCAGATGGCACATCAATATTGATGACAGCATCAATATCAAAGCCAAATTCTTTCGCGATACTTTCTAGTTCTCTAGCCTGAATGATAGTTCTTGGGAAACCATCAAGAATAAAACCGTTCTTAAAAGAATCAATATTTTCCTTTAAGAATTCCCTTACCATTTCAACTGTATATTCATCTGGAACAAGATGCCCAAATTGAATAAAATAACTAGCAATTACCCCGAACTTTGTTTTTTCCTTTAAAGCTTTTCTAAAAAGGTCACCAGTTGAGATCTGGTACAAGCCGTACTCCTCCACTAATTTTTTAGCCTGAGTTCCTTTGCCTGCCCCAGGAGGGCCCATAAGAATAATATTCAAATTCTATTCCTCCTTCTAATTGCTACTTTCTTATATAACCATGATATTCTCTTCTTGTCAACATACTTTTTATTGCTCTTACAGTTTCTAACGCAACACCAGTTACGATAATCAATCCTGTACCCCCTAGAGACAATGCATTATTTGATGTCATCTTCCAGATTTCTGGAGCGATGATTGGAATAGATGCAATGATTGCTAGGAATAGAGATCCTACCACAGTTACACGATTTAAGACAGTTCCGATATATTTCTTTGTATCATCACCAGTACGAACACCAGGAATTGCGCCACCACTCTTCTTTAAATCTTCACTGATCTTCTTAGCGTCAATCTGTAAATTAGAATAGAAGAATGTGAATAGAATAATCATAACGATATAGAGAACGAATCCTATAGGTTTCTGATAATTCAAGATATTGTCAATCATCTGAGTTGTAGAAGTAGACTTCATGAAACTGATAATTGTTCTTGGTGCTGCTAAAACTGATGCAGCAAAGATAACTGGAATAACTGAAGAACTATTAATCTTAATTGGAAGATTAGTAGATTCTTTAGTATGCATGACTGTCTGTGTATTTGTTGCATAGATAATAGGAATTTTTCTTATTGCTCCTTCTTCAAATACAACAAACACGACAATGGCTAAATATACGATAACAAATAAGATGTACCAAGCTAAGCTAGTTACAGTCTTATAAGCACTTCCGAATGTAACCATTGATTTAAAAGACGAGATAAAACTATTTGGAAGGTTAGCGACGATACCAGTGAAGATCAATAGTGAAGTACCATTACCTACACCTTTAATAGTAATCTGATCACCTAACCACATTGTGAACATAGAACCTGCAGCCATAACTATAACTACATAGACGTATGTCCAAATAGAACTACTCGCTAGAATACTATAACCCTTATCGAATGCATATGTCAATGACCCACCTTGAATTATTGCTAATGCAAGCGTTAACACACGAGTTACTTTATCCTTTTTCTTTTTTCCTGTATTACCTTCTTTATTCCACTGAGCTAAAGCTGGGATTACATCCATAGACAATAACTCAATAATAATAGAAGATGTAATATAAGGAGAAACCCCCAAAGAAAATAATGAGAATTTCTCCAATGTTCCTCCACCAAGCATATTCATAATTCCGAAGATTCCTGAAGAGGTAGCAGCGCTTGTGATTGCACTTGTATCAATATAAGGAATCACAATGCCTGCTCCTAAACGGAATACGAATAGTATACCTAGTGTAAAGACGACCTTACGACGCAATTCACCTTTTTTAAATACTTCTTTAAAAAAGTTTAGCATCTTAGATCACCTCAGTTTTTCCACCTGCAGCTTCAATTGCCTTTACAGCTGATTTTGAGAATTTGCTAGCCTTTACTGTTAAAGCAACATTTAATTCGCCTCTGCCTAAGACTTTTAAACCGTCTAATGCTTTCTTGACTAGCTTAGCTTCCATAACTGCTTCTAAATCTACAACAGCACCATTTTCGAACTTGTTTAAGTCTTCAACGTTGATGATTGCATATTCCTTAGCATTATGATTAGTGAAGCCACGCTTTGGTAAGCGCATGAATAATGGAGTCTGTCCACCTTCAAATCCTGGTTTCTTACCTCCACCAGATCTAGCGCCCTGACCTTTCTGACCTCTACCAGATGTCTTACCATTACCAGAGCTTGTACCACGACCTACACGATTTCTGTTACGACGTGCGCCGTCATTGTATTTGAGTTCATGTAATTTCATTGTTTACACCTCCTACTTGTCTTCAACTTTTACTAGGTGTCTTACTGCGTTGATCATGCCTTTGATTGTTTCTGTTTCATACTTTTCAACAGAAGCATGCATTTTGTTTAATCCTAACGCTTTAAGAGTAGCCTTCTGGTTTTCTTTACCACCAATAGGGCTTTTTACAAGCGTAATCACAACTTTTTTATTTTCTGCCATTTTTACGCTCCTCCTATCCATAAATCTTTTCGACTGTGATGTCTCTTAATTCTGCTACCTGTTCAGCAGTCTTTAATGATGCTAAACCTTCGATTGTTGCTCTTACCATGTTAATTGGAGTTCTTGATCCAAGTGACTTAGATAAGATATCAGAGTAACCTGCTAATTCAACTACTGCACGGACAGGTCCACCAGCGATGATACCAGTACCTTTAGCAGCTGGTCTTAAGAATACTGAACCAGACTTGAAGTTACCTGTAATTTCATGAGGGATTGTACCATTAATTGATGGAACAGTGATAAGGTTTCTCTTAGCAGCTTCTTCAGCTTTTCTAATTGCATCAGGTACTTCGTTAGCTTTACCTGTACCGAAACCAACACGACCCTTTCTATCACCAATTACTACTAAAGCAGCGAAACGCATTTTACGTCCACCCTTAACAACTTTAGTAACACGGTTGATAGTAACAACTCTTGTTTCGAATTCCTTAGGAGCTCTCTGTCTTCTGTTGTTTTTTCTATTTCTTCTAGGGTTATTGCCTCTTCTAGAGTTTTCTCTAGAATTTTCTCTAGGTTTACGTTCTTCCATTATTTGACCTCCCTCTTAGAATTTTAATCCAGCTTCTCTTGCAGCTTCTGCAAGTGCCTTTACTCTACCATGATAGATATAACCACCACGGTCGAATACTACTACATCAATATTTTTAGCAAGTGCTCTCTTAGCGATTTCTGCACCAACAGCAGCAGCTGCTTCAATGTTTGAACCATTTTCTAACTTCATGTCTACAGAAGATGCTGATACAAGAGTTACACCCTTAGTGTCATCGATGATCTGTACATGAATATGAGAGTTTGAACGGAACACATTAAGACGTGGTCTTTCTGGAGTTCCAGAAATCTTATTACGAACTCTAGCATGACGTCTTAAACGGATAACGTTACGTGATTCATTCTTTGCCATGATTCGATTTTCCTCCTTAGTTTATAACTACTTCTTACCAGCAGTTTTACCTTCTTTTCTGATGATATGTTCATCAGAATATTTAATACCTTTACCCTTATAAGGTTCAGGCTTCTTCCAAGCTCTGATTACTGAAGCGACATGTCCAACTCTTTCTTTAGAGATACCAGATACTGTGATTTCAGTAGCTGATGGACATTCAACTTTCACACCTTCTTCGATTTCAACTTCTACTGGGTGTGAATAACCAATATTCATTACTAATTTATTACCCTGCATCTGAGCTCTATAACCGATACCAACGATTTCAAGTTTCTTAGAGAAACCATCTTTAACGCCTTCGATCATATTTGCAAGTAAAGCTCTAGTTGTACCATGTAACTGCTTGTTTGTTTTTTCTTCACTGTGTCTCTTACATTCGATTTCATTACCATTTACTTCGATAGTAATTAAGTTAGAGAACTGTCTAGTAAGAGTTCCCTTAGGACCTGTAACAGTGACAGTGTTATCAGCAGCAACGTCTACGTTTACACCTTCAGGTACGATAATAATCTTTTTACCAATACGAGACATTGTTTTACCTCCTAAATAATTTTATTACCAGATATAAGCTAATACTTCTCCACCGATATTCTTAGCTCTTGCTTCTTTATCAGTCATAAGTCCTTGAGAAGTAGATAATACTACGATACCTAAACCATTTAATACTTTAGGAATTTCGTTTACTTTAGCATACTGACGTAAACCTGGTTTAGAAACTCTCTTTAAACCAGTGATAACTCTTTCGTTACCTTTATATTTTAATGTAATAACAATATTCTTATGATTTCCTTCTTCATTCACTACGAAGTCAGTAACAAAACCTTCATTCTTTAAGATTTTTGCTAAATCATTCTTTAGGTTTGAGTAAGGGATAGAAACAGTTTCATGTTTCTGCTGATTCGCATTACGAATTCTAGTTAACATATCTGCAATTGGATCTGTTGTAACCATTTATATGTCCTCCTTCCGTATGTGACTTATAAATTACCAGCTTGCCTTCTTAACACCAGGAATTTCACCTTTATAAGCTAATTCTCTGAAGCAAATACGGCATAACTTGAATTTTCTAATAACTGAATGTGGGCGTCCACAACGTTCGCATCTAGTATATTCACGAACTTTGTATTTCTGAGGACGTTGCTGTTTAACTTTCATTGATGTTTTTGCCATAATTCTGTCCTCCTAATTATTTAGCAAAAGGCATGCCAAGTTCTGTTAATAAAGCGCGACCTTCTTCGTCAGTCTTTGCACTAGTAACAAATACGATATCCATACCTCTTAACTTTGCAACCTTATCGAAATCAATTTCAGGGAAGATTAACTGTTCTTTAACACCTAAAGTGTAGTTACCTCTTCCATCAAATGAATTCTTAGGTACTCCTCTGAAGTCTCTTACACGAGGAAGTGAAATACTTACTAACTTATCTAAGAATTCATACATTCTTTCACCACGTAAAGTGACTTTACATCCGATAGCCTGACCTTCACGTACCTTGAAACCAGCGATTGATTTCTTAGCAGTAGTAACGATTGGCTTCTGCCCTGAGATTAATGTCAATTCTTCTACAGCTTCTTCTAAAAATTTAGAATTGTTGACTGCATCACCAACACCGATATTAATAACGATTTTTTCCATTTTAGGAATCTGCATTGTAGATTCATAACCGAACTTCTTCATTAAGTTCTTTGTGATTTCGTTTGTATAACGTTCTTGTAAACGGTTCATGTATTATCCTCCTTCCCCTTATTTCTTCTTATTTTTGATTACAGCACCTGTTTTCTTATTAACACGTACTTTTTTACCATCTTCAATTTTGTAGCCAAGTTTAACGATTTCCTTAGCTTTTGTATCATAGTAAGCAACATTAGAAGCATCGATTGGAGCTTCTACAGTAATGATTCCGCCTTCAGGATCTGCCTGAGAAGGTTTAACATGCTTTGTTACCTTCTTGACACCTTCAACGACAACTCTATTACCTTTAATTGCAAGAATTTCACCAGTCTTGCCTTTTTCGCTGCCTGCAATGACCTGTACTGTATCACCTACACGTAATTTCATATCTTTCGTTCCTCCTATAATACTTCAGGAGCTAATGATACGATTTTCATGAAATCAGCATCTCTTAACTCTCTAGCGACTGGGCCAAAGATACGTGTACCCTTAGGTGTATTGTCATCTTTAATGATTACGCATGCGTTATCATCGAAACGGATTACTGAACCGTTTTCACGCTGTACACCGTATCTTGTTCTAACGATAACAGCTTTAACGACTTCACCCTTCTTTACAGTTCCGCCTGGAGCCGCTTGCTTTACAGTAGCAACAACGATATCACCGATGCTACTTGTCTTTCTATTTGAACCACCAAGGTTTCTGATAACTAAAACTTCTTTAGCGCCTGTATTGTCAGCAACTTTTAATCTACTTTCGTTCTGGATCATAGTAGTGACCTCCTTTCAGACTGTATTAGATAATTTCTGCTTTCTTTACGATTTCTACTAAACGGAAACGCTTTGTTGCAGATAATGGTCTTGTTGCCATAATCTTTACTGTATCTCCAACACGTGCTTCATTATTTTCATCATGTGCATGGAATTTCTTTGATGAATTCATACGCTTTCCGTATAATTTATGCTTTACATGTGTTTCAACAAGTACAGTTATAGTTTTGTCCATCTTAGTAGAGATGACTGTGCCAGTATAGACTTTTCTGTTATTTCTTTCCATAATCTCTCTCCTACTTTTCAAGTTCTCTTTCTCTAATAACTGTTTTGATCTTTGCGATTGATTTTCTTACTTCTTTGATACGAGCAGTATTTTCAAGCTGACCAGTTGCCTGCTGAAATCTTAAACTAAATAACTCTTTTTTGAATTCGTCTACTTTCACAAGTAGATCTTTTGTTTCAATACTTCTAATATCTTGTACTTTCATGAGTTACTCACCTCTTCCAATAATCTTGCATCTGACAGGTAACTTATGAGAAGCAAGTCTTAATGCTTCACGAGCAGTTGCTTCATCAATCTGACCAACTTCGAACATTACGCGGCCTTTCTTAACTACAGCTACCCACTGTTCTGGAGCACCTTTACCTGAACCCATACGTACTTCCAAAGGCTTCTTAGTCTTTGCTAAGTGTGGGAAGATTCTAATCCAAACCTTACCACCACGGTTCATATGACGGTTGATTGCGATACGAGCTGCTTCAATCTGTCTTGAAGTGATCCAAGCACCATCAAGAGCTACTAAACCGAAGTCACCGAAAGCAACTGTCTTACCGCCCTTAGCCTTACCTTCATATTTAACTCTATGAGGTCTTCTATATTTTGTTCTCTTAGGCATCAACATGATTATTTATCCCCTTTCTTCTTTGCAGGAAGAATTTCTCCCTTACAAATCCA
The DNA here is from genome assembly GCF_040227455.1 of Catenibacterium sp. RTP21428st1_D7_RTP21428_210409. NCBI lineage: Bacteria > Bacillati > Bacillota > Erysipelotrichia > Erysipelotrichales > Coprobacillaceae > Catenibacterium > Catenibacterium sp. RTP21428st1_D7_RTP21428_210409. Next base: position 10,947 of record NZ_JBEHVX010000060.1, read on the forward strand.
GACTTTAACTCCTAGCTTACCATAAGTAGTAGCAGCTTCTGCAGTGGCATAATCAATGTCAGCTCTGATTGTATGTAGTGGAACTACACCTTCAGAATATCCTTCACTTCTAGCGATATCAGCACCGCCTAAACGACCTGAAACTGAAGTCTTAATACCTTTGGCACCGTTTCTCATTGCATTCTGAATAGCTCTCTTCTGAACTGTTCTGAATGAAGCACGGTTTTCAAGCTGTTCTGCGATTCTATCAGCTACTAACTGAGCGTTAGTATCAGCATTCTTAATTTCTACTACGTTGATAAATACTTTCTTATCACTGATAAGACCCATTAATTCTTTTCTTAAAGCATCAATAGCTTCTCCGTCTTTACCAATCACTACACCAGGTCTTGATGTGTGAACAAAGATATTGACGCGTTTCTTTGATCTTTCAATATCGATCTTTGCTACGTATGCTTTCTTTAACTTAGCCATTAAGAATTCACGGATCTTAACGTCTTCTAATAAGTAATTAGCAAAGTCTTTCTTATCAGCATACCATCTTGAACTCCAATCACGGTTAACACCAACACGGAATCCAACTGGACTTACTTTCTGACCCATTGTTCGTCCTCCTATCTTTCTTCAACCACACAAGTGATGTGGCATGTTCTCTTTAAAATTTGAGTTCCAGAACCTTTAGCTCTTGCGCGGAATCTCTTTAATGTTGGACCTTCGTCAACATAAATCTTCTTAATATATAACTTATCTTCGTCTGCACCTTCATTATTAACAGCGTTAGCCTTAGCAGAGTTAACAACCTTGATAATAGCAGGAGTAGCACTCTTGTTTGTGAATTCAAGAATTCCGAGTGCTTCCTTAACTGACTTACCACGGACTAAGTCAACGACTAATCTAGCTTTCTGAGGTGATACACGAATAGTTTTTGCTGTTGCTCTTGCTTCCATGTTCAAATCCTCCTATTTATTAAGCAGCCTTATCATTGGCTGTGTGGCCTTTGAATGTTCTAGTTGGAGCAAATTCTCCTAACTTATGACCAACCATATCTTCTGTTACATAAACTGGAATATGTTCTTTACCATTGTATACTGCGAAAGTATGCTCAATAAACTGAGGGAAAATAGTAGAACGTCTTGACCAAGTTTTGATAACTTCTTTTTTACCAGCAGCATTTAATGCTTCAACCTTTTTCATCAAATGTTCATCGACGAAAGGTCCCTTTTTTAAACTTCTTGCCATGATTACTTATCCTCCTTCTTATTTAGCATTACGACGACGTACGATCAATCTGTTAGAATGTTTCTTGCTGTTTCTAGTCTTAACACCAAGAGCTTTCTTACCCCAAGGAGTAAGTGGAGCTTTACGACCGATTGAAGTTTTACCTTCACCACCACCATGTGGATGGTCATTAGGGTTCATTACAGAACCACGAACAGTAGGTCTAACACCTTTCCATCTCATACGTCCAGCTTTACCGTAATTAACAAGACCATGGTCTTCGTTACCTACAGCACCAACTGTAGCACGGCACTTCTTTAAGAATTTTCTTACTTCACCAGACTGAAGTCTAACAATTACATATTTTTCTTCAGAACCAAGGATCTGAGCTGAAACACCAGCAGAACGAGCTAACTGTCCGCCCTTACCAGGATGCATTTCAATATTGTGGATAGTTGTACCTTCAGGCATGTTACCCATTTCCATACAGTTACCAACTTTAACGTCAGTAGTTTCACCAGAAACAATTACAGTTCCTACTTCTAGTCCCTTAGGAGCTAGGATATATCTCTTTTCACCATCAGCGTAATTGATTAAAGCGATGTTTGCAGATCTATTTGGATCGTATTCGATAGTAGCAACCTTACCAGGTACTCCATCCTTGTTACGCTTAAAATCAATAACTCTGTATTTTCTCTTATGTCCACCACCATGATGTCTAGTAGTGATCTGACCCATGTTGTTACGGCCACCTTTTTTCTTATAAGGAGCAAGTAATGACTTCTCTGGAGTAGAAGTAGTGATTTCTTCTTTAGTCAAAGCAGTCATGTTTCTACGACCGTTACTTGTAGGCTTATATGCTTTAATTGGCATGTTTAATCCTCCTATTTAAATATCTGAAATGGAGTGCATTTCAATAGTTTATATTAATTATTCTTCTTCACCGAATAAATTGATGCTGTTACCTTCTGCTAAAGTTACGATTGCTTTCTTTCTTCTAGCAGTCTTACCAACATAACGACCAACTCTCTTAGTCTTAGCTCTAACGTTGATTGTGTTTACGCTAGTAACCTTAACATTGAACATAGCTTCAACAGCCTGTTTGATTTCAGTCTTGTTTGATGATAAAGCAACATCGAAAGTATATTTGTTTTCTTCCTGCATTAACTTCATAGTCTTTTCAGTTAAAACAGGTTTTCTTAGTACGTCAGTAATGTGAGCCATTATTTTAGTACCTCCTCAACTGCCTTGATAGCTTTTTCAGTCATCATAAGCTTTGTGCAATCCATAACGTCATAAACGTTTACGTTTCTAGCTTCGATAACTTTAACACCAGGAACGTTTCTAGCAGATAATACTAAGTTTTCTTCTAATGTATCAACAACAATTAATGTCTTTCTTGGGTTTTCGAAGTTACCTAAGAAATTAACAACATTCTTAGTCTTGATTGTATCAAAAGCAAGATTATCTAAAGCAACTAATTCCTGATCGATTACTTTCTGTGATAATACAGATCTTAATGCAAGATTCTTAACTTTCTTGTTAATCTTGAAGTCATAGCTTCTTGGAGTAGGACCAAAGACAATTCCTCCACCGCGCCACTGTGGTGCACGGATAGAACCCTGTCTAGCACGTCCTGTACCCTTCTGTCTCCAAGGTTTCTTTCCACCGCCTGAAACTTCGTGACGATTCTTCACCTTGTGAGTACCCTGTCTTAATGAAGCTCTCTGTAGTAAGACTACATCAAAGATTGCCTGGTTATTTGGTTCGATTCCGAATACGTTTTCGTTAAGTTCTAAATCGTTTAATTTTTCACCATTCTGATTAAATAATGCAATATTCAACATTAGTTTTTCCTCCTTCCACTTCATTATTCTGCAACTGCTTCAGTAGCATAATTTACTAATTCAGCAGCTTCGTTTGTTTTTCCGTTTGCCTTGATACCAGACTTAACGATTACTAAGCCTTTCTTAGGACCAGGTACTGATCCACTAACTAGTAATACGTTCTTTTCTGCATCAACTGCAACAATTTCAAGATTCTGAACTGTTCTTGTGTTTCCACCCATCTGACCTGGAAGATTCTTACCAGGAGCAATTCTGTTTGGAGCGATTGGACCCATAGAACCTACGATTCTGTGAGCTCCAGAACCATGTCCCTTTGGACCGATGTGCTGTCCGTGTCTCTTGATAACACCCTGATAGCCTTTACCTTTACTTGTACCTGTTACGTCAACTACTTCACCAGCTACAAAGCTATCAACAGATACTGTCTGTCCAACTTCATAACTCATCATTTCGTCATAACGAAATTCCTTAATGAAGCGCTTAGGAGCTGTGTTTGCCTTAGCAACCACACCTTTTTCTGGCTTGTTTGCAAGCTTTTCTCTCTTGTCTTCGAAACCAACCTGGATTGCGTTGTATCCATCAGTTTCAACAGTCTTCTTCTGAAGAACTACGTTTGGAGTTGCTTCGATAACTGTTACTGGGATTAACTTACCATCAGTAGCGAAAACTTGAGTCATTCCGATCTTACGACCTAAGATTCCTTTCATGAGTTACACCTTTTACCTTTCTTATAACTTAATTTCAATATCTACACCACTTGGTACTTCTAATCTAGTTAAAACATCAACTGTTTCTGGTGTAGGGTTCACTACGTCGATTAAACGTTTGTGAGTTCTGATTTCGAACTGTTCACGAGAATCCTTATATTTGTGAACTGCTCTTAAGATCGTATAAATTTCCTTTTCTGTAGGTAATGGTACAGGACCAACTACCTGAGCACCAGACTTCTTAGCTGCAGCTACGATCTTTTCTGCAGAAGCATCTAGGATCTTGTGATCAAAAGACTTAAGTCTGATTCTGATTTTGTTGTTTGCCATGATTATTCCTCCTTGTCTATTTGTTAGACAACGCTCAATGCGAATTCCCTGAGCACTCTTCCGTTCATGACAACGGCTGTCAGCGTTTCAGCAACCTCGCACATCTTCGCGTTTCACAACGGTCATATAATACCGTAATAAAACAGATAAATCAAGCCCTTTTTAAACTTTTTTAATAAATTTTTCATTGAATAATTCAACACTTTTTCAGCAATAAATGTATGCGCTATCATATCTATAATAGCGTGAATTTCTCCAATTATTTCTTTTTTATGGTTGGTTTTTACCAAATTTATGGATTATAAGAGTCTCATCCTATATTTATGGATTATAAGAGTCTCATCCTATCCTAAACAATTAATAGAAATGATAATGTGTAAAATATTGGTAATTTTATCATTACTTTGAGGATCATCTTATATATATAGAATAATAATTAATGTTATGTATATTAGAAAATAGAAAAAAACACATCAGGAGATGTGTTGCAGAAAAAAATTAAGTTTAGGTATGTATAATAAAGTCACTAGTGAATAAAAAAAGCCCTCCTGGCGGAAGGCATAAAAAAAGGACCTGGCAGCTTGCTATTGTCGCGTCTTCACACTATCG
>NZ_JBEHVX010000061.1:0-15294 GCF_040227455.1 Catenibacterium sp. RTP21428st1_D7_RTP21428_210409
AAACCAAGACAAATGCCTATAAAATCAATAAATTCTAGAAAATTTAACTATTTATTGACATTTAATAGTTTGTCTTTTCGCTTCTATCCTATCATTTCTACTTATGTTTTGCAACATAAAAAGTTTCATATGAAAGTTTATGATATTATTTTCATAATTTATAGTTGACTGATAACGCTTTTGTGCGTATGATGTGTTTGTAATGAAAGATATAAAACTTACGTATGAAACTTTAGGAGGAACAAAAATGGAAAATACTCAGCATTTTGGTCAGTTAACTGAAAGAATGAAAGCTTTCAGAGAAGAAGTATTAGATGAAAAGCCTTATGTAGATGGAGAACGTGCTGTTCTTGCGACTGAGGCTTATAAGGAAAACTTAAATCAGCCACGTGTAATGGTTCGTGCAAGAATGTTGAAGAAGATTCTTGAAAACATGTCTATCTATATTGAAGATAAAACACTTATTGTAGGTAACCAGTCTACAAAGAATTGTAATGCACCAGTATTCCCTGAATATACAATGAAGTTCATCATGGATGAATTAGATCTTTTTGAAAAGAGAGATGGTGATGTATTCTATATCACTGAAGAAACAAAACAGCAGTTAAGAGATATTTCCCCTTTCTGGGAAAATAATAACCTACGTGCAAGAGGTGAAGCTTTACTACCTGAAGAAGTAAGTGTGTTTATGGAAACAGGTGTCTTTGGTATGGAAGGTAAATTGAATGCCGGGGATGCACATCTTGCAGTTAATTATGAACGTATTCTTGCACAGGGCTTAAAGGGTTATGAAGCTTATACAAGAGAAATGAAAGAAAAGCTTGATTTGGCTCAGCCAGATAGTGTTGATAAGTATATGTTCTATAATTCAGTTTTAACTGTTATTGAAGCCGTACATACATTCACACTTCGTTATAGTTCTCTTGCAAAGGAAATGGCAGAAAAAGAAACAAATCCTGCAAGAAAAGAAGAATTATTAGAAATAAGCAGAATTTGTGCAAAGGTGCCTTATGAACCTGCTCATTCATTCCGTGAAGCAATACAGTCTGTATGGTTTATTCAGTTGATTCTTCAGATTGAATCAAATGGTCATTCATTAAGTTATGGTCGTTTTGATCAGTATATGTATCCTTACTATATTAAAGATATCAACGAAAAGAAAATCACTGAAGAAGAAGCATTAGAACTTCTTACTTGTTTATGGATCAAGACACTCACAGTCAATAAGGTACGTTCACAGGCTCATACATTAAGTTCAGCTGGTTCTCCAATGTATCAGAATGTGACTATTGGTGGTCAGACTACTGACAAGAAGGATGCAGTGAATGAATTAAGTTTTGCGGTATTAAAATCAGTGGCTCAAACAAGACTTACTCAGCCTAACTTAACTGTACGTTATCATGCAAACCTGAATAAACATTTCTTTGATGAATGTATTGAAGTAATGAAGCTTGGATTTGGTATGCCAGCATTAAATAATGATGAAATCATTATTCCTTCATTTATTAACTGGGGTGTTAAGGAAGAAGATGCTTATAATTATAGTGCTATCGGCTGTGTAGAAACAGCTGTTCCTGGTAAATGGGGATATCGTTGTACAGGTATGTCTTATATCAACTTCCCAAGAGTATTATTATGTACAATGAATAATGGTGTTGACTTAACTACAAACAAACGTTTCACTAAGGGCCATGGTTACTTTACTGAAATGGAAACTTATGAAGATTTACTTGCAGCATGGGATAAAACAGTAAGAGAAATGACACGTTATAGTGTTATTGTAGAAAACTTTATTGATAAGGCATCTGAAAGAGATGTGCCTGATATTCTATGTTCTGCATTAACTGATGACTGTATTGGCAGAGGTAAGACTATCAAAGAAGGTGGTGCAGTGTATGACTTCATTTCAGGTCTTCAGGTCGGTATTGCGAATATGGCAAACAGCTTAGCTGCTATCAAGAAGCTTGTTTATGATGAAAAGAAGATTACAAGAGAACAGTTATGGAATGCGATCTTAGATGATTTCCAGTCACCTGAAAACAAGAAGATTCAGGAAATGTTGAATGATGAAGCACCTAAGTATGGTAATGATGACGATTATGCAGATAACTTAATTGTAGAAGCATATGATTCTTATATTGATGAAATCAAGAAATATCCAAATACTCGTTATAATAGAGGTCCTATTGGTGGTATTCGTTATGCAGGTACTTCTTCAATTAGTGCCAATGTAGGTCAGGGTATGGGTACAATGGCTACTCCTGATGGAAGAAATGCACATGAACCACTCGCTGAAGGATGTTCTCCAGCACATAACACAGATAAGAATGGTCCTACTGCAGTATTCAAGAGTATATCTAAGCTTCGTACTGAAAAGATCACAGGAGGCGTACTTCTTAACCAGAAGATGACACCTCAGATGCTTTCTACAGAAGAAAATAAACAGAAACTAGAATTATTGATTCGTACATTCTTTAATCGTCTTCATGGTTACCATGTACAATACAACATCGTTTCTAAGGAAACTTTAATAGATGCACAAAAGCATCCAGAAAATCATAAGGACTTAATTGTACGTGTTGCAGGATATAGTGCATTCTTCAATGTATTATCTAAGGCAACTCAGGATGATATTATCGGTAGAACTGAACAGAGTTTATAGGAGGAAAAAAACAATGGAATTTATTATTGATACAGTAGATTTAGAAGAAATTAGAGATGCAGTGGATCACTTACCAATCGTAGGTGTCACTAGTAACCCAAGTATTGTAAAGAAGACAAGCCCAAAGGATTTCTTTGGACATATGAGAGAAATCAGAAAAATCATTGGTGATGAACGTTCTTTACATATTCAGGTTATTGCGACAGAAGCAGATGAAATCGTGAAAGAAGCACATAAGATCTTTGAAGAAGTAGATGACAAGGTATATGTAAAGGTCCCTACTACTTATGAAGGTGTTAAAGCAATGAAAATCTTAAAGGCTGAAGGGAAAAATGTGACTGCCACAGCTGTTTATGATTTGATGCAGGCTTATATGGCACTCGCAGCAGGTGCTGATTATATTGCACCATATACAAATAGAATTGGAAACTTAGGAAATGATCCTTTTGAATTAATGGCTCATTTATCTAATAGAATCGTAGAAGATGGTTATGACTGCAAGATTCTTGCTGCAAGCTTCAAGGGTGTACAGCAGGTAAGAGATGCATTTAATGCAGGTAGTCAGGCTATCACTGCACCAGTGAGTGTATTAAAGGCAATCTTTGAAAATCCAAGTATTTCTAAAGCTGTGACTGATTTCAATAATGATTGGTATTCAGTATACGGAGAAGACAAAGGTCTTTGTGATATGTAAACATTGAGGAGAAAATTCTCCTCAATGTTTTTTTCATGTTCTATAATAGAAATAGGAGCGTGATAATATGAGCAAGATGATTGGTGCACCAACAAGATATAGACAAGGTAAAGATGAATTAAAGTGTCTTGGTGATGATTTAAAGGACTATAAGAGAATAGTCGTTATTACAAGTGAAAATCTTAAAGAAATGTTTATTCCTCAGATAGAGGAAAGCTTACATGAACAGGAAATGACTGTTGTACTATTTCAAAATGAATGTAGCATGAGCGAAATTGAAAGAATACAACATATTGTAGAAGAAACGAATGGTGAAGTAATTGTCGGTGTCGGTGGAGGTAAGGTATTAGATACGACTAAAGCATGTGGTTATTATGCGAAAAAGCCTATTGTCGTTATACCTACTGCCGCAAGTACGGATGCCCCATGTTCTTCTTTATCAGTAATTTATCATGATGATCATACGTTTGATCATTATTTACATTTACCTAAGAGTCCAGATCAAGTAATTGTGGATACACAGGTCATTGCGAATGCCCCAGTAAGATTACTGAGAGCGGGTATTGGTGATGCATTTAGTACTTATTTTGAAGCAAAGGCTTGTTATGTGAGTCATAGTGAGAATTGTCTTCATAGTCAGGTGACAAGAAGTGCTTTCGCAATATCTAAGGCTTGTTTTGATATTGTCTATTCTTATGGATTGCAGGCTGTAGAAGATTGTAAGCAACATAAAGTCACAGAAGCACTAGAGAATGTGATAGAAGCTAATATTTATTTAAGTGGTATTGGTTTTGAGTCTGGTGGCGAAGCTGTAGGTCATGGCTTGCATAATGCGTTCACTCTTATTCCTGAAACAAATAGTAAGATGCATGGTGAAAAAGTCGCTTTTTGTACACTTGTACAATTGGTATTAGAAAATACACCTAAGCATACATTAAAGAGCTATTATGAGTTCTTAGAAGCTTTAGAGTTACCTACTACACTCTCTGATTTAGGGATGAAAGACGTAGATGAAGAAGCATTACTGCATGTATGCTTAGAAGCAGTTAAAGAAGGATCTACGACATTAAATATGCCTTTTGAAGTGACTTCAAAGAATTTATTAAAAGCTATTATCAAAGCTGATCAATACGGACAGAAATGGAAAACCTCTGGAAAATAATCCAGAGGCTTTTCTATTAGAAATACAATTTTGCGATAATCGCAATAAGAACGATAATGATAACTACAAGACTATATGCCACTGTCATCGCGCCATAGCCTTGCCAATCTTTTTGAAGTTCTTTTGTCTTTTCTTCTGAAATGACGCGTTTCTTTTTACTCATAATCATCATCCTTTCTTTCAAGTTTTATATCTATTTATATTATATACTACTTGTTAATTAATATATATATCGCGCTTTTTTTTAAAAAATTATTAATATAAAAAGCTATCAAATGATAGCTCTAAAATTCCATTACTTCTAAATCATCAGGAACAAATATATTTCCTGTATAATAGTGTGCACCTTCTGCCTTGTAGAGTTCTTTACGATTGTCTACATGATCATCTTCTGTATGATAGAGTACAAGATTCTTAATATGAAGTTTTTGCGCAAGTTCACAGGCATCTTTCACTGTTGAATGATGCTTTTCATAAGGATGTCTGAAGTCCCTTTCTTCGTATAAACAGAATGCTTCATGCAATAGTACATCCGCATTTTCTGCATAGACTTTCTCTTCTTCACAATAAGGTTCATCACCACAACATGTGAGTTTCTTACCATCATATTCCACCATGAAACCAAACTGTTTGGCTTTAGTTGAATGGATATCAAAGAAAGTGACTGGATGTCCCATAATTTCTTTAACTTCTTGATCCTTCACTTCTACTAAGTGAAGTCTTTTTCCAATTAATGCACTCTGTTTTGGTACAAGAAGTGTATCAGCCATATCCTTTAAAATATGAATAACTTCATCATGACCATAGATATAAGCATCACCTTCATATTTACCTGCATTCATAAACTGTGTAATCATACGCATCATCCAGACCATTCCTAATAGATGGTCAATATGCTTATGTGTTAAAAAGATATGCTTCATATCCTTCCAGTCATATCCTGCTTTTTTTAGCTGAGTTAGGATCTGGTTTCCTCCTCCTGCATCAACCATAAAGTATTGATGGTTGTCTTCTAAGACAAAACATGTGTTATAAATCTTAGTGACTAAGGCATTCCCCGTGCCTAGCATTGTTAGTTTCATATTCTTCCTCCCAATAATTTACTCTTATAACATATCAAATATGAAATAAGAGCAGATATTCCGCCTACCATAATACCACCTAGAATATCTGTTGGGTAGTGCACCATGAAATAATTACGACTTAGTCCCATTAATGCGACAAAGATAAAAACTAACCAGCTGTATTTCTTATTACATGTTAAGAATATACACATCATAACAGCCATAGTAGCTGTGGTATGTCCTGAAGGAAATGAGAATTCTTTATAATGTAAGCCTCCTACATACTTCCACCAGTTATAGTATTCGTCCACACCGGATAAATAAGGACGATGACGTCCTATCGCATTCTTTAAAAAGAGACTTGTAAAGATAGCGCCTATCGCAAGACTAATGAGGATACATATACCAAGTTTTCTTGTCTTTTTAAAATAAATGAGTACCAGGGATAAAGCGATAAAGAAGATGCCTTTATCACCAAAATAAGAGATAAAGCGAAAGAATGGTGTAAGTGCACCATTTGTACTTTCAGCAAGATGATGAAGGAAATGAAGGAGTGTATAGTCATATAATTGTCCTAATTCTCTCATTTTCTCATCAAGTCCTTATCATCAATTGCGCTAATTACACGACATGGATTGCCTCCCGCAATCACAAATGGTGGGATATCATCCTTTACAACTGATCCTGGTTCAATAATAGATTCTCTATTGATCTTTACACCTGGATAAATCACTGTATTGGATCCAATGCATACTCCTTCATAAATACGTACTGGCAGTGTACCTTCTAATCCTTTTGCACGATCCTGGCTACTCGTTGGTGTAACTGATGTGAGTATTGTGACATTATATCCAATAGTCACATTATCACTAATAGACACTATTCCACTATCATCAATAAAGAGATTATCTTTAGAATAGAAGTTCTTCCCTAAAGAGATATTATAGCCATATGTACAATGAAAAGGCTGTTCAATAAAGGCTTCATTCCATTCATTTAATAGTTTATCTAGTATAAGATTGATATCATCTCTTTTAAGCGGTGAAAGATTGTTTAACTCATGACAGAGACTCTTACAATAAAGACAATCATTGTAGAGTTCTTTTGAAAATGGCTGATAGAGTTCGCCTGAAATCATATCGCTTTTTGTATCATTCATTCTTTATGCCCCCTATAGTAATATTGAATCTGTTTGTATAATGCGCCACAATCATATGTCGCAAAGACCTGCGGATCAATCACACCTACATCTTTATGTGTCAATGTTTCTATCTCTTCTTTCTTATAACCCATTTGTGGTGCTAATAATACAACATCATAATAGAGACACTTCTTTTCCACAGTATGAACTGCTGCCCCTTCTATGATCAATGGGAGATTGTTTTTTAAAATATAGTTCTGCATCTTTTCCTTAAAAAATCCTGATGTCATTCCCCCACTACAGCATAAAACCACCTTCATTGGTTCCACTTTTTCTTCTATGAGTTTATTAATCATACATTGATAAAGTTCTAAGGCAATAGGAAATGTCGTTAATGGGAAGTGAAGATAGAAGATCTGTTTATCATCACTGATGATTTTTTCTTCTATCATACCTATATCATGAAAGTGAATAGAAGCAGTACGATTTTGATAGGCAATATGATATTCATTTTCATTAAATTGTATTTGAAAACGAGAATCATCTTTTAACTGGAAATAGAGATAACGTTTATAAACTTCTAGATTTTCTTTTTGATAGAACGTATCAATCATGTTTGTATTCCTCTAGAAGTGTTTTAAATGTATCAATATCTTCTTTGATGATATCAATAGAACTCTGCCAGAATGACTCATTTGTGAGATCTAGATCAAGTGTTTTCGCAATATCTTCTAAATCCATCTTACCTGTGACCGAAAGGAATGTTTCATAATCCTCTGGAAAGTGTTCAGTTTTTTTTGATAACGTGCATAAAGTCCTTTCGCAAGTAATGAACCAAAGGCGTATGGGTAGTTATAGAATGAATAGTCTGAATCATAATAATGAGGTTTCCATGTCCACATATATGGATGGAGATAATTATGATCTAATCCATCACCATACGCTTCTATCTGTGCTTGAAGCATGATTTTCTTTGTTTCTTCCGCACTCACTGGTCCTTGTTTTCTTGCTTCAAAGAAGCGGCTTTCAAATAAGAAACGGGAATAAATATCACAGATCACCTGTACCGCATTACTTAATGTATTCTCTAATATCACAATCTTTTGAGTAGGTGTTGCTGATTTTAATGCACCTTTTCCCACTATTGTTTCACAGAAGTTAGAGGCTGTTTCTCCAATAGGCATTGGATAATGGGTATTCAATATTGTTTGATTGCCTAAACATCTTCCATGGAAACCATGACCAAATTCATGGGCTACAGTAATCACATCAGAAAAATGATTTCCATAGTTGAATAAGAAACGACTTTGTTTTAAACTTCTAATATTTTCACAGAATGCACCACCAACTTTATTTTCTCTTGGATAGACATCAGCCCAATGATTCTTAATTGCATGAGTCGCAAAATCACCTAAATGTTTTGAGAATGTGTAGAACTGATCCACGACAAATTGAGAACCTTTCTCAAATGGATAGTCTTCATCATCTTCAACAACAGGGGCATATAGTTCAAACCAAGGTAAGCCGTTCTGATAGCCTAGATAGTCTGCCTTGATTTTTAGATATTCTCTTATATCAGGTAAATTCTTCTTCATTACAGAAAGTAATGTATTAAGAGTCTCCATCTTTAATCGTGATTTGATACATGATTCTACTAATGGTGTTTCATATCCTCTCAGTTTACTTGTATAGAGTACTTCTCCCTTGATTCCACTTAAACATGTCGCAATCGTTTCTTCATATGGTTTATAGGCTTCTAGTTCTGCGAAATAAGCTTTCATTCTTGTCTGCTTATCTGGACTATGAGCCATGTTCAGTACTTTAGTCAAAGGATAATCATATCCATCTATATTCACTTTAATAGAAGATACAACTGCATCCTTATGCTTCATCCAGGCATAAGAACCTGTATTTTTCATATGAGCTATGATCGATTCCTGTTTTTCATCTAAGCGATGTTTTTGATTACGTTGAATCTCTTTTAAAATATATTCATGTTCCTTAATAAAAGAATCCTGACAACTATCTAAATCAAACTCCGCAATATAGGCATTATTCTTAATATCTTCTCCTATCATTGAGGCAGTTATATTATTTAATTGATCAAGATAACGTGATGCTTCGACGTTATCTGTATGAGCTGATAAAGAAAGCTGTATAAAAAAATGAAGCATTTCTACTCTCTTTTCAATTTCTATTTTTGTCTCTATTATTTTATGTAATGCCGCTTCTGTTTTCTCGCTTCTATAAGCACAATAGTTCTTATTTAAATCCTTAAGCGTGTTTAAATCTTCTTGAAAATTTTTGTCTTGAAATGACGTATATAGGGCATCAAGATTCCATTCGTTCATTATTAATCATCTCCTAATTGTATTATACCTTATCTCTCTCATTTGTGTTAAACTTATCTTGGGTGATAAAAAAATGATAAAAGAATTACAGAAAAGATTAAAAGAACAAAATATCAAGTTCTATTATGTGCCTACTGATGATGATCATCAAAGTGAAATTGTAGGCGAACATGACCAGTTTAGAAAGTATCTAAGCGGCTTTACTGGTTCTGCTGGAGTCCTAGTTGTAGGACAGGAAGAAGCATGGTTATGGACTGATGGACGTTATTTCATTCAGGCAGAAAAAGAACTCTATCCTGGTATTAAGCTCATGAAGATGGGTAATGCAGATGTTCCTAGTGTGAAGGATTTCCTCATTGATCATCTTGATGATGGTGATGTTCTTGGTTTCAATGGTAAAGTAACAACTGCTTCATTTATCATTGATTTAGATGAAGGTAGAGAAACTGATTTTGAATTAAAAGACATCGATATGACTGATGTATGGACAAATCGTCCAGAACGTTCTCATGAACCTGCTTATATCTATGATGTGAAGTATCATGGACAAAGCACAGCACAGAAGCTTGAATGGATTCGTGGTTATATGGAAGAGAATGAATGTAATGCGCATATCATTACATCATTAGATGATATTGCATGGACCTTCAATATTAGAGGTAAGGATATTCCTCATTCTCCAATGGCTATGGCATTTAGTATTATTACTTTAGATAATGCTTATTTATATCTTCAGGATGGTACTTATGATGAAGCGATGATTGAAGCTTATAAGAATGATGGTGTTGAAATCCGTTCTTATGATGATATCTATCTAGATACAAAGAGATTAAGTGGTCAGGTACTTGTAGACTTAAGTGCTATTAACTATGCCATCTATTCATTTATAGACTGTGAAATCATGGATGGATCTAACCCATCTCAATACTTCAAGAGTATTAAGTCAGATGTAGAAATTGAAAATACAAAGCATGCCCATTTAAAAGATGGTGTAGCAATGACTAAGTTCATGTATTGGTTAAAGACTTCTATGCCTGATGATGCGACTGAATGTTCTATTACTGATAAGCTATTAAGCTTTAGAGAAGCACAGGAATTATTTACTGATGTTTCATTTAATACAATTACTGCTTATAAAGAAAATGCGGCATTAATGCATTATCATCCATCTCACGAACATGATGTTCATGTTAAAAAAGAAGGTATGCTTCTTATTGATTCAGGTGGACAGTATTTAGATGGTACAACTGATATTACACGTACATTCATTTTAGGTGAAATCAGTGGAACTGAAAGAAAATACTTCACATATGTATTAAAGGCTATGTTGAAGATGCAGGAAGCTGTTTTCTTATATGGTGCAAATGGTATCTGGATTGATGGTCTTGTGAGACATGAGTTATGGAAGCAGCATATTGATTTCCAGTGTGGTACAGGTCATGGTGTCGGTCATTTCTTAAATGTCCATGAAGGACCAAATGATATTAGACCACGTTTACGTGATCCACGTAAACCTTCTGCAATTCAGGAAGCAGGTATGATTACAACGGATGAACCTGGTGTTTATATTGAAGGTCAGTTTGGTATCCGTTTAGAAAATGAATTATTATGTGTTGAAGATATCAAGAATGAGTATGGTCAGTGGATGAAGTTTGAACCTCTTACTTTATGTCCTATTGACTTAGATGGTCTTGATGTTTCTTTACTAACAACTGATGAAAGAGAAGCATTGAATAAGTATCATGAATTCGTAAGAGAATCATTAAAGCCATACTTAACTGATGAAGAAAATGAATGGTTAAAGACTTACACAAGAGGTATTTAATATGGAGTACTATAATCTACCAAAAACTGATTTAAAAGTATCTGAAATAGCCTTGGGCTGCATGCGTATTGCAGATAAGAGTGTTGAGGAAGTAGAAGAACTTGTGAAGACTGCATTAGATTGTGGTATTAACTTTTTTGATCATGCTGACATTTATGGTGGAGGAAAGTCAGAAGAGTTATTTGGCCAAGTTCTTGAAAAACATCCTGAATATCGTGAAAAGATGATTATTCAGACAAAGTGTGCCATTGTACCTGGGAAACGTTATGACTTTTCTAAAGAGTATATTATAAATGCGGTCAATGGGTCATTAAAAAGACTCCATACTGATCATGTAGAAATTCTTTTATTACATAGACCTGATGCATTATGTGACCCTCAAGAAGTGGCAGAAGCATTTGATGAACTGTATGTTAGTGGTAAGGTCAAATACTTTGGAGTATCTAATCATACACCAGGACAGATTGCCTTATTACAGAAGTATACAAAGCATCCTATTATTATTAATCAGTTACAGCTTTCTATTGTGCATTCTGTGATGATTGATAGTGGCATGAACATGAATATGAAGGAAGACTTTGCGATTGATAAAGATGGCGGTGTGCTTGATTATTGTCGATTAA
This sequence comes from Catenibacterium sp. RTP21428st1_D7_RTP21428_210409, assembly GCF_040227455.1. NCBI lineage: Bacteria > Bacillati > Bacillota > Erysipelotrichia > Erysipelotrichales > Coprobacillaceae > Catenibacterium > Catenibacterium sp. RTP21428st1_D7_RTP21428_210409. The sequence continues at coordinate 11,523 of NZ_JBEHVX010000061.1, forward strand.
ATGATATCACAATCCAGGCTTGGAGCATTGTGCAGGCGTCTTGGGCTGAAGGGACTTTTTTAAATCATCCTGATTATAAGAAATTAAATAACATCCTTGATGATCTAGCAGAGAAATATAATGTTACTCCTGCCGCAATTGCGACTGCATGGATTTTAAGACATCCTGCCCATATTCAAGCAATTACTGGTACGACTTCTCCTAAACATTTAATTGAAACAGCAGAAGCTGCGAATATTGAATTAACACGTCAGGAATGGTATGATCTTTATCTAGCAAGCGGTAAACCTTTACCATAAGGGGGTTAATCTATGAAAGTACTTATGATTAATGGAAGCTCTCGTAATAATGGCTGTACACGTGCAGCGTTAGATATTATGACTGAAACATTTAAAGAAGAAGGTATTGAAACAGAAATCATCTTTATCGGTAATCAGCCTATTGCGGATTGTATGAACTGTAAGAAATGTGTAACTGAACATCAATGTGTATTTGATGATGTAGTCAATGAAATCACTACAAAAGCAAAAGACTGTGATGGCTTTATCTTTGCCTCACCTGTCTATTATGCTCATCCGAGTGCAAGATTACTTGCAGTATTAGACAGAGCCTTCTATTCAAATAAGAGTGTCTTTGTCTATAAACCAGGCGCTTGTATCTTTAGTGCAAGACGTGCTGGACAAGTGGCAAGCATGGATGTTGTCAACAAACATTTCAGCATCTCTCATATGCCTATTGTATCTGCCAATTATTGGAATGAAGTCTTTGGAAGTGAACCTGAAGATGTTTATAAAGATGCAGAAGGTGTTGCGACTATGCAGAATATCGCCAAAAATATGAGCTGGCTTCTTAAGTCTATTGAAGCAGGTAAAAAAGCTGGTCTTGAAAGACCAGAGCTCTCTACTGGACATACGAACTTTCATCATTAAGAGAAGAATTTTTCTTCTCTTTTTTATATATTTGTAAGCGCTTGTTATATTGACGATTGTTTATATGAGGACTAGAATACAGTTGTATGTGGGGAAAGAAGGCATTTCAATGAGTAACTCTATCATGATGCGATTAACCAAATGTTTATCTATAATTATGTTAGTGATTGGCTGTGTACAGCCACCCTCTGTACAGGCTTATTCACCTGTTCTTACAGAAACAGTTCAAAATACAAATAATACAAATAAAAATGCTTCAGTAACAGTTCAAAGAAAAGAACAACCTAAGCAGAACACTTTAGAACTATTTGTGATTACTATCTTAGTCACAATTCTTATTCTATTTTTTGTTGGAATAGTTCATAAAGATTTAAAAATATAAAAAAAGAGATGTTGAACATCTCTTAGTCAGCAGGGAATATAACCCCTGCTTTTTTTCTTGCTTCAGTGAGTACTTCCATAACATCTAATGTATCCTGTAAAAGTGCAGCCATCTTTTCTTTATCATTTGTTTCAATGATTTTCTTTAATTCCACAAATTCATAATACATACGGTTATGTGGTCCGTTTTCGTTATAAGTCACTTCTTTCTGCTTATTAAAAGCCATCTGGAATTCAGTAATCTGACTTGATGGACTTCTCATGACAATATAACCTTCATCTCCCTGAATAGTAGAAGATAGCGGTGCCTGACAATCCTTTGCGGCAACACAAACTGCTTTCATATAACCATAATCCATTACAAGTACACCTGATGTATCAATACCCCTTTCAATATTAGGATAATAATCTACATTTTCAGGTTTACCAAAAAGTTCCATAACAAGATTGATGTTATAAACACCTAAATCCATTAAAGAACCACCTGAATGATTTGGATCAAAAGCAGGCGCAATATCTCCCTTCTTAAAACGATCATATCTTGATGAATATTGTGAGAAGTTAAAGTTAATCACACGAATATTACCTAGTTCCTTTACCTTTTCTTTTAATAGATATGTGTTAGGGAAGAATCGATTAGGAATAGCCTCTAAAAGGAACAAATCCTCTTTCTCAGCGATTTCCTTGAGCTCTAAAGCCTCTTTGAGGTTAGTCGTGAATGGTTTTTCACATATAACGTTTTTACCTGCGAGAAGCGCTTTTTTAGACATAATGAAATGTAGATCATTTGGTACAGCTACATAAATAGTATCAATATCTTTATTTTCCAACATTTCTTCATAACTTAAATAATAACGTTCAATAGGATACTGAACACAAAGGTTCTTTAAGTTCTCTTCATTACGTGCTGAGATACCTAATAGTTCAATACCGTTTAATTCATTAAACATCTTTAAAAAGTCTTTAACGATCATTCCTGATCCTACAATACCTAATTTCATGATAGTTCCTCCTATTTTAATCCTTTAATAGCATCTTCTAATATCTTCATCTGTAATAATGTCTGTTCCTTAGTAACAAGCTGTGGCTTATGATTGATGATTGTTTCATACAATGCATCATAGTAGTAACCATAATCACCTTTTACTGTTTCTACCTTTTCTTCATGATAATGCCCTTCTTCATCATAGATAAGAGTGCCATAATCAGCTGGAGTATCTAAGCCAAAGTCATCATGTTCATAAGGCATATAGAAATGTTTCAAATCCGCTTCCTGACGGTCTTTTTTGGTTTTAGTAAACATTCCCTTCTTACCATATAAAACAAAGCTAGGACGCTCTTTTATACGGAAATATGATGATTTTACTGAGACCTTTAGAGTTCCATAATAAAGATCTAAATCAAAGTAATCATTCATACGTCCTGCACCTAATAATTGGCGTACATCATAATGTGCATGATCTGGTTTACCAAAATAAGAGATGACCTGATCTAAGGTATGACAAGCATGACCATAGAGATAAGAATCAATTACTGAGAATTCATGAATGCTTTCTGGTACTTCTGGACGATAGTAATCAAAATGCATTTCTAATTCTAATAGATCCCCAAGCTTTCCAGATTCAATGACCTTCTGAACAGTTAAGAAGTCACTATCAAATCTTCTATTTTGATAACATTGAAGCATGAGTCCTTTAGACTCAGCTAAATCAAATAATTCTTTTGACTGTGCATAACTAGATGCAAATGGCTTTTCTACTACGCAATGTTTTCCTGCTTCTAATACCTTTTTCGCATATTCATAATGAAGACTCGATTTTAAAGTGACTACTACAACCTGAATATCCTTGTCGTTGAGTAATTCATCTAGGTTATCTGTGTAATGAATACCTTCTATTTTCTTCCATGTATCAAAGTGAATAGAACGATTATAAATTGTCTTTACTTTAATTTTATCTTTTCTTGTAAGTATAAATGGCATATGGTAACGATTGGTGCTTTTACCATTTCCAATAAATCCAATTGTAAGTGTCATATATGTTCCTCTCTTCTTTACTACTATTGTTTATTATTTAAAGATTAATTACAAGTATTCACATTAGAATCGTAAAAAAAGTACGCAATAGGTGTGAATAACTTTTTTAAGAGAGAACTAATAGTTCACAAAAAAAGAACCCGAAGGTCAATGTCATTAAGTTAATAATGCTAGAATTTAAGTCAGATGATATATCAGCAGATATATTATTCTGACTTTTATTTTATTGCAGCCAAAAAAGTATTTGAATACCCACAAACCACAGGTTAGTGAAAATTAAATTTCATAAGCACCGATTAAACGGCGTTCATGAAGCTGAACCGGACACATGAATTTCCCATCTGTTCTATAATTAGATTAGAAATTAGATGGAGGTATAATCATATGTCAAACAAAGTATTAAAGCCTAAGAAAGCTTCTCTTTATC
>NZ_JBEHVX010000062.1:0-15177 GCF_040227455.1 Catenibacterium sp. RTP21428st1_D7_RTP21428_210409
TTTTTCTAAATTATTCAAACTTGTTTTTAAGTTTGTCTTTTTTTATACGTTTTGATTGATTTTTGTTTCACACTTATCACCTCAACAATAGTATATCAAAACAATACACCAATGAGATATTTTTTAATATATTGAAAAAAGATGATGGATTCTTGTCAAAATGGTTTTGAAAAGATGATCAGAATTAGAAAATAATGTTTCTTTTTGCATTCTTATACTATAATACTTAAAAGAGATTACATTATAATCATATTAATATAGGAGAAAACTTATGGGGAAATATTTATTTTTTGATATAGACGGTACTTTATTAAGTGATGTTACACATACTGTGCCACAAAGTGCAATAGAGGCGATTAAGAAAGCAAAAGAAAATGGGCATCATTGTTTCTTTTGTACAGGAAGAAGTTATTTTATGACAAAGGAAATTTCTTTTACAGGAATAGAAGATGCAATTATTGCGAATGGCGCAGCGGTTGTTCGTGATGGTAAGCCAGAATTACAGAAAATCATTTCAAGTGATGTTGTAAAGAAAACACTTGAACTTATTGAAGAATTAGGTGGAGGCTATCAGATCATAGATTGGAAAAATGGCTATCAGAATCCTTATACACATGCTATGTTTGAAGAACAGTTCAAAAAGAAATTTGATGAACCTGTTGAAGAAGTGTTTAAGAAAAAGAGTATGAAGACGATGGCTGAAATAGAGAATAATCCAATTCTTAAGATTGATGCAACTTTTGATACAGGAGAAGCAGCTGAGAGATTCATGAAAGAATTAGACCCAAGCTTGACTTTTATACCAGCTGGAGGCTATACATCAACATTTGGCGCAAAGGCTGGAGAAATGATGATTAAAGATGTATCTAAAGGGGCTGCTATTAAGGATTTTATGGAAGCTGTTGGTGAACCAATAGAAAATGCCTATGCATTTGGAGATTCTACAAATGATATAGAAATGTTAGAAATGGTTGGTACTGCCATTGCGATGGGCAATGGGGCTGATTTGGCAAAAGCTGTAGCTGATTATGTGACTGATACAGTCGATGAAGATGGACTATATAATGCGATGAAGTATTACAAGTTAATATGATTTATTATGGAAGAGAGTGCCAGATTTATGGCAATCAAGATGCTGACGTTTATATCTTCTGTTTCTTTCATGACTGCACTTCAATTGTAAAATCATTAAAGAAAAACTATTGTCTTATAGCACCAGTTATTAAGGATTGGAACAGTGAACTTTCTCCATGGCCTGCTGATGGTTTTGGTGGAAAGGGTGAGGAACTTGAAAAGTGGATTCTTTCAACTATGAATTCCTCTCATCATTATATTATTGCGGGCTATTCACTTGGTGGTTTGTTTAGTTTGTGGATGTATGGAAGACATGAATCTTTTGTAGGATGTATAAGTGCATCTGGTTCCTTATGGTTTCCAGGCTGGATCAACTATCTTCATACCATTAATAGAAAAGCAGTAGTATACTTGAGTCTAGGTAGAAAAGAATCAAAAACAAAGAATAAACTCATGTGTATAGTAGGACAAAATACAATAGAAACTTATCAATATCTAGTCAAGAATAACAGATGTATATATATAGAAGAGAATGGAGGTCATTTCACTGAACCAGATCAAAGAATGATCAGAGGATTTAAATGGGTTTTTGAAAATTTATCTATCTTTTTTGAATAAACCATGTTAGAATACACACGGTCGCAAAGACATTTTTAAAAAATATGCGATTAATGCCCATTAGAAAATGATTTTTTTGATTGACTTATAATCTAATTTTCATTATAATGGGTGATGCAGTTATAGAGGGTGATCAAGGTGAAATGGAATCGTAATTGGTTAGTCAAACAGAAAAATGGAAAATTTGATTTCGAAGAAACGATAACATTTCCTAAAGAAATGTTCTATAACTTATCTCGAATCAATGATTTGGAGGATGTGGAAGTTACAGGATCAGGCAACTTCAATAGTAGTGAAGAACGTCTATATGTAACATACCATGTTCAGGGAACAATGGTTGTTCCTTGTGCTATATCATTGGAAGATGTCGATTACCCATTTTCTATTGATACAGATGTTGTGTTTGCGTTTTACAAGCCTGAAGATGATGAGGATGTTGTAGAAGCAAGAAAAGATGTTGCTGATCTTACTTCTGTCATATTCCAGGAAATCATGATGGCTATTCCAATGAGAGTTGTGAAGGAAGGCGCAAAGATGAAAACGAGCGGCTCAGGCTGGAAAGTCATGGATGAAAGCGAAGTAGTCGCAAAAGAAGAGGATACAATCGATCCCCGTTTAGCAAAACTCAAAGATTATTTCAAGGATCAGGAATAAGGAGGTAGAACAAGATGGCAGTACCATTTAGAAGAGTATCAAGTACAAGAAGAGACAAGAGAAGAACTCATGACAAATTATCAGCTCCTGCAGTTGTTAAATGTCCAGAATGTGGTGAATTCAAATTAGCACATAGAGTTTGTGGTCATTGTGGTTATTATAATGGCGTTAAAGTTAAGGATGTAAAATAATTCCTTTAGAGAGATGAAAATCTCTCTTTTTTTATTTTTAAGAGGTTTTCTAGCGTTTTATGCTAGAAAACTTTTTTTTGTGTTTAAAATCCATAAATTTCTTGTCTGAAAGTGCATTGTAAGTCTATAATAGTGGTAAGAATTGTATGAAAGTGGATAATTGTGGAAAGGAATGGTGAGTAAGGTATGTTCTTTGGTGAATATCAGCACAATCTAGATACTAAAGGCCGTTTGAGCATCCCTGCTAAATTCCGTGGTGAATGCGGAGACCATGTCTATATCATGAGAGGCCACGAAGGCTGTCTAGATGTTTATACAGAAGAAGGATGGCAGACTTATTATGCAGAATTGAAGAAGTTATCAAATAAGAAGAAAGAAGAACGTGCTTATTTGCGTATGGTAACTTCTCGTATGAGCTGCAGTGAATTTGATAAATTAGGTCGTATCAATATTCCCCAGGTATTACGTACACATGCTCATCTAGAAAAAGAGTGTACAATCGTTGGCGCTGGTGAACATATTGAAATATGGGATACTGCTAAATGGGATGCATTCTATGATGAATATGATGACCAGTTTGATGACTTATCAGAAAGAATATCAGAAAATGAGGAATGATAAATATGTTTGAACACTATAGTGTATTATTAGATGAAACAATCGATGCATTGAATATAAAAGAAGATGGTATTTATGTGGATTGTACTCTAGGCGGAGGGGGACATAGTTCTCGTATTCTAGAAAAATTGACAACAGGACATTTATATTGTTTTGATCAGGATACCAATGCGATAGAAGCTGCAAGAGAAAGATTGTCAAAAATTTCTGACAACTTTACTATTATTCATGCAAATTTCAAAGAGATTAAGGCAAGACTCTCAATGGAGGGTGTTTATAAGGTAGATGGTATTATATTTGATTTAGGTGTATCTTCTCCACAATTTGATAATGCGGAAAGAGGATTTAGCTATAATACAGATGCAAGACTAGATATGCGTATGAATCAAGAACAGCCTTTAAGTGCTTATGAAGTAGTGAATAATTATTCTTATCAGGATTTAGTGACTATTTTATATAAGTATGCGGATGAAAAATTTGCGAAATCAATTGCAAGAATGATTGAAAAGGAAAGACAGGTTAAGCCTATTGAAACAACCTTTGAACTTGTAGAAATAGTAAAAAAGGCTATTCCAGCTCGTGCAAGACGTACAGGCGGGCATCCTGCAAAACGCACTTTCCAGGCAATTCGTATTGAAGTGAATGATGAATTAAATGTATTTGAACGTGCTTTAACAGATTCATTAGATCTACTTAATGTGGGTGGACGTGTGGCAGTCATCAGCTTCCACTCATTAGAAGATAAAATTACAAAGTATATGTTTAATGAAAAGACTGCGGTACCGGATTTACCAATGGGTATGCCGGTTATTCCGGAGGAATACCAGCCTCGTTTTAAGAAGGTTACAAGAAAGCCTATAGTCGCAGATGAAAAAGAATTATCAGAGAACAGACGTTCTCATTCAGCTAAATTAAGAGTAATAGAAAGGATACGTGATGAATAATGAAAAGAAGAAAATCAAGATTTTTAAAGTTTACAGAAATGCTGCTTGCGTTCTCTTTTGTTCTATTTTTGGTAGGTAGTATTTATTTGAATTCATATGAATCACAACTTAATGCGAAAATCAAAAAGACACAGGATGAAATATCTAATGTGCAGTCAGATATTGATGCTTTAGAAATGTCTAAACAGGAATTGGCTTCTTTCTCACGTATGAAGGATGTTGCCACTAAGAAAGGTTATGATTATCAGCCTAGTTCTGCAGCTGCTGCAGTGGTAGGAGCTGAAGAATAATGAAGAGATCTAGAAATAGAAGCGGTCAGGTTGTTATGCTTGTATTTCTCTTTATGATGGTTATACTCGCAATCAATGTCTGTTACTTATGTACAACAGGTAAGACAATGATCAGTAACGTCAATGTAAGAGACTTTGCGAAGAATCGCGGAGGAGGACAGGTCACTAAGGTTGTCCAGGCAGCACGTGGGACTATTTATACAAGTGATAACGAAATAGTTGCTTCTGATGTAAAGAAATATAAATTAAGGGCTATTCTTGCAAAAAGGTTAGATGCTAAAAAGAATCCTCAATATGTTGTAGATAAAGATCAAACAGCTGAAGAGTTAGCACCTATTCTAGGTGTATCTAAAGCAACAATTTTAGATCGTTTGGATCAGAATACATATCAGGTAGAATTTGGTAATTATGGCCGTAATTTATCTTCTATCACAAAAGAGAAGATTATGGCATTGAAGTTACCTGGTCTTGAATTTGATGAAATTACATCTCGTAATTATCGTTTTGGTGATTTTGCAAGTTATGAAGTAGGCTACGCAGCTGTAGCTGCAGAAACAGATCCTTATAATATTGTAGGTCAGATGGGTATTGAAAAGACTTATAATAATTGGTTAAAGGGTACAAATGGGCAGAGAGTTTATTTAGTAGACTCTAAGCATAATACTCTTCCTAATGGGGTTATTTCTGATAAAAAGGCAGTAGGTGGAAACGATGTTTATTTAACAATCAATTCAACACTTCAGACAGAATTAGATTCATTAATGAAAGATATGCAGGAAAATACAAAGGCTTCAAAAGCCTGTGCTGTAGTTATGAATGTCAAAACAGGGGCTATTCTTGCAGTATCTAACTATCCTTCATTTGATCCTAATAAACGAGATTTAACTAATTATAACGATACATTCTTAAATGAAGCATTTGAATGTGGTTCGGTTTTCAAACCATTTGTCTATGCGAATGCATTAACAGATGGTGTATTAGATTTAGATAGCAAATATGAATCTGGTACATATGATTATTTATCTAATGGCCGTGTTATTGCGACAATTCATGACCACAATAGAACTGGATGGGGCCGTATTACTTATCGTGATGGGTTGTACCATTCTTCTAATACAGCTATTTGTCATATTCTTTCTGAACATACAAATATGTCTAGCTTAATTGAAGATTATAAGAATCTTGGATTATTCCAGACTAGTAAGGTAGATGGCTTGTTCTCTGGTAGTGGTGTAAAGGGTTATGATGGTAAAACAAAGAGCTTAGAATATTTCACAACAGGATTTGGTCAAGGTTCTTCAGTTACTACACTACAGCTATTAAGAGGTTATTCAGCATTTGCGAATGATGGTCGTACAGTAGAACCTTATTTAGTAGAAAAGGTAGTTAATCCTACAAATGGTAAGACACTCTATAGTGCTAAAACTTCTTATTCTAAGAAAATTTATTCTACTGAAGCAGTGGCTCAGATGAGAACACTTTTATATGGTGTCGTTAATATTGATGAATCAACAGGTCGTGATTATAGAGATTCATCTGTAGAAATCATTGGTAAGACTGGTACTGGTCAGATTGCAGAAAATGGTGCTTATTCTGCTTCTAAGCATACACATTCCTTTGTCGGCATGGCACCTTATCGTGATCCTGAAGTAGAAGTTATAGTCTGGTTCCAGAATGAAAGCAGCGGTACTAACTATTCTGGAGATCTAGTCAAGAGTATTACTAAATCAGCTTTAAATATCTTAAGCAAAGATACTGAAAAGGTAAATTCAACACCTTATGTATTAAATAACTATATGAATCAGAGTACATCATATGTTGAAGGTATCTTAAAGAAGCATTCGCTTACACCAATACTCATTGGTGATGGTTCTACAGTAGTAGGACAATATCCATCAAGTACAACAGAAGTTACAATGGGTTCTAAAGTACTTTTATTAACAGATGGACAGAAATATACAATGCCTTCAATGCTTGGCTGGTCTCGTAAAGAGGCTGAAGCCTTTGCATCACTCACAGGTGTTGAAATTAAAATGAATGGTTTGGGCTCTATTTATGCTCAAAGTATTACAAAGGGAACTGAATTAAAACAAGGCACTGAGATTGAGCTTTATGCGAAATAAGTGACATTGTATTTACACCCATATTATGCTACACTTGTGGGGTAAAATAGAGGGAGGAAATTTTCATGTTTCTATTAATGATCAGTTTTATGGTGGCATTAGCACTTGTATTAGTGGCCATGCCTAAGGTTATACCTTACTTACATAAATTAAAGTTTGGACAGGTAGAAAGAGAAGAGGGACTTGCTTCTCATAAGAAAAAAGGCGGAACACCTACAATGGGTGGTGTCGTATTTATCATAGCTACTGTGATTGCAGCTTATATCTGCCATTATCAGAACTTTATGAATCCATATGTTAATCTATTAACATTTGCATTAGTAGGATTTGGATTTATTGGATTTATTGATGACTACTTAATTGTTGTACAGCATAGTAATAAAGGTTTGAAGCCTAGTTATAAATATGCAATGCAGTCAGTTGTTGCGGTTGTATTCTATTTCTTAGCTAAAGCTTATTTACCTAACTTCTCAACTGAAATTATTATTCCTATTGCACATATTAGTGTTAATCTTGGTTGGTTCTATCCAGTCTTTGTTTATTTCATGTTTACTGCAGAATCTAATGCAGTGAATTTAACAGACGGATTAGATGGCCTTGCAACAGGACTTATGATTATTGCATTAACACCATTTGTTGCATTTGCGATTTTAAGTAAGAATATTGAAGCAGCATTATTTGGTGCTGCACTTATGGGAGGTCTCACTGGATTCTTAGTATTTAATGCACATCCAGCTAAGATTTTCATGGGTGATTGTGGCTCTCTTGCATTAGGTGGAATTCTTGCAGCGTTTGCAGTCATCACTAAACAGGAACTACTTGTATTGATTATTGGAATCGTACCTCTTATTGAAACATTATCTGTATGTATTCAGGTTATTTCATTTAAGACAAGAGGTAAGAGAGTATTTAAAATGGCTCCTATTCATCATCATTTTGAAATGTGTGGATGGAGCGAAAATAAAGTTGTTGTTACTTTCTGGGCAGTTGGATTTATTGCGGGTATTATTGGATTATTGTTAGGGGTGTTATAAATGTTTAAAGGCAAAAAAGTACTTGTATTAGGACTTGCAAAAAGTGGTAAGGCAGCAGTTGAATTATTAAAGTTTATGCATGCTGATATCACTATCAATGAATCAAAGAAAAAAGAAGATATTCCTGAATATGACAAATATGTGAGTGAAGGAATTGAAATGGTTTGTGGTGGACAGCCAGATGAATTATTTGAAAGAGATTTTGACTTTGTAGTTAAAAATCCAGGAATCAATTATCATGCACCATTTATCCTACGTTTAAAAGAACGTGGTATTCCTGTTTATACAGAAATTGAATTAGGTTATAAAGTGGCTAAAAAGCAGCATTATATTGCGGTAACAGGAACAAATGGAAAAACGACAACAGTGACTTTGATTTATGAAATCTTAAAGGTTGCAGGTCGCAAGGCACATATTTGCGGTAACTACGGTATTCCTTATTGTGAAGTCGTATTAAATGAACATTTATATGAAGAAGAAGGACATGATGTTGTAGTAGAAATGTCTAACTTCCAGCTTATTGATATTGAAGAATTCAAGCCAGAGGTGGCTACAGTTTTAAATTTAACACCCGATCATCTTGATTATATGGACTCTCTAGATGAATATTATGCATCTAAGATGCGTATTTATATGAATCAGGATGAGAATGATTTATTTATTAATAATAGTGATGATGAAACTTTACAGTCTTATTTAGCACAGTATCCTGTTCCATCACATATTGAAACATTCTCAGTTAAAAGCTTGGCAGATATAGAACTTAAAGACAATGCGATTTATTACAAGGGACAGAAGGTTATTAGTCGTGATGAAATCAAGATTGTAGGTTTACATAATGTTGCGAATATGATGGTTGCGATTGCAGCGTGCAGAGCAGTAGGTGTAAGTCTTGAATCTATTCATGACACTTTAGCTGCATTCAAGGGTGTAGAACATCGTATTGAGTTTGTAAGAGAACTTGATGGCGTACGTTATTACAATGACTCTAAGGGAACTAACACAGATGCAGCAGTAATTGCGATTAAAGCATTTGAAAAACCAGTTATTTTATTAATGGGTGGTCATGAAAAGAATCTTGATTTAAAGGACGTAAGAGAACAAAACCCTCTTATTAAGACACTCATCTGTTTTGGCGATACAAAAGAACGTTTCTCTAAAGATATGCAACATCCTCATACAATCGTAGTAGATCATATGAAAGATGCTATTTTAAAAGCAAAAGAGATTGCTGAAGAAGGCGATGTTGTATTGCTTTCTCCTTCAACAAGTTCATTCGATGAATTCCATAGTTATGTTGAAAGAGGAAATGTCTTCAAAGACATAGTGAACAGGTTATAGGAGTGAGTTAAATGAAAATTATAGTAAGTGCTGGTGGAACAGGAGGACATATCTATCCTGCTCTTGCCTTAGTTGATTATATTAAGAAATGTGATCCTGATACTGAATTCTTATTTGTAGGTACAACAGATAGACTAGAATCTCAGATTGTACCTCAGATGGGTTTAGCATATCGTGGTTTACATGTAAAAGGTCTTGTAGGCAATCCTTTACAGAAAGCTAAAAATGCTTTGATTTTCTTAAAATCTTTAAAGTCTTCAAAGAAGATTTTAAAGGAATTTAATCCAGATATCGTTATTGGGTTTGGTGGTTATCCTAGTGCATCTATTGTCTTAGCAGCAAGTCAGAAAGGCTATAGAACTATGATCCATGAACAGAATTCCATCATTGGTTTAACAAACAAAATCTTAATTAAACGTGTAGATGAAATTATCTGCTGTTATGAAAAAGCTTTAAAAGCATTTCCGCAGGATAAGACAAAGTTACTAGGTAACCCTCGTGCTTCTGTTGTATCTGAAGGAGTACTCAAGGATGTTCATGATCTTTACAATATTGCGCCTGATAGAAAAGTTATGGTCATCGTTATGGGATCACTTGGTTCAGCAACAGTCAATGCTGTAATGAAGGATGCATTACATAAGATGGATCATAAGGATTATGATGTGCTTTATGTAACAGGTAAGACTTATTATGAAAAGATGAAGGAAGAACTTAAGGACTTAAGTGATTCTATTCATGTATTACCATATATTGATGATATGCCTAGTGTTTTACATAGCTGCGATTTAGCAGTGAGCCGTGCAGGTGCTACAACTCTTGCTGAAATGACAGCATTAGGTACAGCTTCTATTATTATTCCTAGTCCTTATGTAGTGGCTAACCATCAGGAATACAATGCTCGTGAACTTGTAGCCAAAGGGGCTGCTCATTTGATTCTTGAAAAAGATTTAAATGCAGATGCATTTGTAGAAGTTGTTGATCAATATATGAACAATGAAGAAATGCGTAAAGAATTATCTAAAAAAGCACATGCATTAGGTAAGCCTCATGCATGTGAGGATATTTATAAAGAAATTTTAAAATTAACTGGAGGACGCTAATATGGATGTGAAGCAGGTATATAACGATCTTGTGTCTATGAATATAGGCAAAGTCATTGAGAATGAACCTATGTACAAGCATACAACCTATAAAGTGGGTGGACCTGCCAAGATATTCGTTAAAGCAAACGATATCGATTCACTTATTCAGACTTTAAATTATTGTCGTGATCATGATATTAAGCACATGGTTATCGGTAATGGCAGTGATCTCCTATTTAGTGATAAAGAATATGATGGTATCATTATCTCAATGAAATCATTTGATGATGTGAAGATGAATGGTAGCACTATTGTGGCACAGGCGGGTGTCTCTATGATTGCCTTAGCTTATTCGAGTGCCAAAGCAGGATTGTCAGGATTTGAATTTATGGGTGGTATTCCTGGTGATATGGGTGGTGGTATTTATATGAATGCTGGTGCCTATAAGTATTGTATGGCAGATGTATTTGTAAGTGCACGTGTGCTTGATGATGATTTAAATATCATTACATTAAGTAAAGAAGATATGGAATTCTCTTATCGTCATTCAGTGTTACAAAAGCATCCAAACTGGATCATTCTTGATGCAGCATTTGAAATGACAGCTAAAGATCCAGGAGAAATCCGTAAGGTATTAGATAAGCGTAAAGAACGTCGTATGAGTACACAGCCATGGAATTTTGCATGTGCAGGTAGTGTTTTTAGAAACCCTGAAGAAAAACCTGCCTGGCGTTATATTGATGAAGCAGGGCTGCGCGGTTATGAAATTGGTGGTGCACAGGTATCACCTAAACATTCAAATTTTATCGTAAACAATGGATATGCAAGTGCAAAGGATATACTTGATCTCATTAAACTTGTAGAAAAGACTGTTTATGAAAAGTTTGGAGTCAAGCTTCATAAAGAAGTTATTTTAGTGAATTGGGATTAAATATGGATAAGAAGCCAGATTTTGTATTTAATGAATATGATCGCAGCCCATCACGTGAGTTAATTGAGAAAAATAGACGAAGAAGAAAACTAAGAAAGCGCCGTTTGACACTTCTTGGTATTATTCTTTTAATAGTTTTAGGATATATGATATCTCCATTATCAAAGGTTATGTCTATAAAGGTCACAGGTAATTCACAGCTTACAAAAGATTTAGTTATAAAAGAATCAGGTATTACAGATCATACCTATCATTTCTTGTTGAATAATGACACGATTAAAGATAACCTGAAGAAGACAGGTCTTGTCACAAAGGCTTATGTTACTCATAACATCCTTGGTGGTGTTTCTATTGAAATTCAAGAAGCAGCCTTGGTGGCATATATGGAACTAGACAATAAAACCTATGTCGTTACTGAAGAAGGTAAACTTATTCAAGTTGTTGAAGGTATGAATTATACAGGACTCAAACAGATTCCTAAGATTGCAGGGTTTACTGATATCAAGGCAGTAGAAGAACTTGCAAGTCAGTATGTTACTATTCCTGTTACGATTAGAAATGCTGTAAGTGATATCGTTTATTCTCCAGAAAAAGGATATGATGATCGTGTGGCTTTAATACTTGATGATGGAAAGAAATTGATTGTAGATATCCAGGGTATGAAGGATACATTGTCTCCATCTCGTTTTGATTACTCTGCTTATATGCAAAGTAAAAGTGATGTATGTGTATTCTCATTTGAGGGAAGAAATTTATACATGACTAAATGCGAGTAAACCTTACGAGTCATATATATGTAACTCGTGATAAGTAGTCTATAAATCGTTTTCATTATTTTGTAATTATGATAAAATAAGATTATATGTAAGGAGAGTGTCTATGAAAAGAATATATGCTGTTTTAGACATCGGTTCTACGACACTAAAACTACTTGTCGCAGAGTTGATGAGCACTAATATTAATATACTCTTCACGAAGAAATTAGCGAGTCACGCCATTGAGGGTGGCTTGATCAAAAATGAAGAAGTACTGGTTGATGAAATTAGATCAATTATTAAGGAAGCAGATGCTGAATTGAATACAACAATTACATCTGTTGCACTTGTTCTTCCTAGCAATTATGCAAGAACATATCAAACTAAAGGTATTACAAAAGTGAATTCACCTCAGGATAAAATTGTGGTCAGTGATATTGTACGTGTTTTAAAGATTGCACAACGTTTTGAAAAGAGCAAGAAAGAAGAAATTGTATCAACTATTCCTGTTAAGTATCTTTTAGATACTAAAGAAGTGGATCATATGCCTCTTGGTATGCGTTCTGCCTCTTTAAAGGTAGAAGCACTTGTGATTACTACAAACAAGAAGGTATTGTATTCTTACCTGACAGCTGTAGAAAAAGCAGGATTAGATGTTATTGATATTACGATTGATGCATATGCTTCTGCAAAAGAAGCGTTTGATGCTGTATATCTTCAAGAAGGTGCAGTGATGATCAATATCGGACATGATCATTCCACTATTTCTTTCTTTGAAGAGGGCTATTTGAAATATTTGAAGACTGTACCAATAGGTGGTTATACCTTAACTTGTGCTATTGCAGATGCATGGCAGATTTCTATGGAACAGGCTGAAATATATAAAGTGAAATACGGCACATGTGAAAATGGTCTTGGTGAAGAAGATATTATCCATACTACTATCGTAGATGGGGTAGAAAAAAATTATACACAGAGGGATTTGTCTGAAGTATTACAGACAGCTGTGTGGGAAATGATGGCACAAATTAAACACTGTTTAGATGCTATCAATGATGGACGTACTTATGAAACTGTTGTTGTCGGCGGTGGAGGAGAATTACCTTGCCTCAATTTAATTGCGACAGATGTATTAGGTACACCTGTAAGATGTTATCGACCTGAAACAGTAGGTGCAAGAGATATGTCTCTGGTACCGTGTTTAGGTATGTTATATTGCTTAGATGATCGAAAGGAATTGATAGGTGAAGATGTTGTATCACTTGTTCTTCCTGATTTATCAAGCACGATGAGTTTAAAGGTGAGAGGTCTAACGATGGCTAAGACTGAAACAACTCATCACAAAGGCAAGTTTAGAAAGTTTTTTGATTCGATATTAAGTGATGATTAAAGTGAGGGCAGGACAATGGATGAAAATTTAGATTTTGTGAAGGTTGCAAAAATAAAAGTTATTGGTGTAGGTGGCGGAGGAAACAACGCCGTTAATAGAATGGTGACTGATGGAGTCAAAGGTGTTGATTTCTATGTAGCAAACACTGATGCACAGGTATTAAAAGGTATTACAGGTGTGAACAAGATCTTCTTAGGAAGGGATATTACACAGGGATTAGGTGCTGGAGGAAACCCAGAAATCGGACGTAAAGCAGCTCAGGAATCTGAAAATGAAATTAGAGAAGCTTTAGCTGATGCAAATATGGTCTTTGTTGCTGCCGGAATGGGTGGTGGAACAGGTACTGGTGGTGCACCAGTTGTTGCAAAGATTGCAAGAGATTTAGGCGCATTAACAGTAGGTGTTGTCACTTCTCCTTTCACATTTGAAGGGCCTAGAAGAAAAAGACAGGCTTTTGCAGGTTTAGAAGAATTACGTAAGAACGTAGACTCTATTATCGTTGTATCTAACGATCGTCTTCTTGAAGTAATTGGTAATCGTCCAATGAATGAAGCATTCAGAGAAGCAGATAATATTTTACGTCAGTCAGTTCAGACTATTACTGATTTAATTGCGATTCCAGCAATGATCAACCTTGATTTTGCGGATGTTAGCTCAGTCATGAAGGATCGTGGCGATGCACTTATTGGTATTGGTATGGCTGAAGGTGAAAATAAAGCACAGGAAGCTGCAAAACGTGCTGTATCATCTCCATTATTAGATGTATCTATCAACGGTGCAAAGGATGCAATCGTCAACATTACTGGTGGACCAAGCATGTCATTATTTGAAGCAAGCGAAGCATTTGCGACTATTACTGAAGCAATTGGCAATGATGTCAATGCAATCATGGGTGTAGCTTCTAATGATCAGTTAGATGATCAGATCATCGTTACTATCATTGCGACTGGTTTTGAAGAAGATCAGCCTGAAGAAGAAGTTGTAGTAACTCCAAAACAGACATATGCAGTACATGGTAATAAGACAACTACAGTTGTTGAAGATGATGATGAAGATCCATTACCAGGCTTTATTAGAAATAGAAAAATTTAAGCTAACATTATGTTAGCTTTTTTTACAAGGGGGAATTCTTATGTATAAATTTGGCTTTGTAGGCATGGGTAATATGGCGAGTGCGATTGCGCAAGGTTTTGTAGAATCTGGATTTATTCCAGGTAAAGAAATATGTGCTTATGATTTAAATAAAGCTCAACTAGATAAAATGAGCTCTTTTGGGATTGTAGCTCTAAATGATGCACATGAGGTCGTAAAGGAAAGCGATTTTGTCTTTTTATGTGTTAAACCACAGGTGATTGAATCAGTAGTAGCTGATATCAAAGGAGATTTAAAAGGCAAAGCAGTTGTTTCTATTGTACTTGGCTATGACTTCGATAAATACAATACACTATTAGATGCATCTACAAGACATCTAACAGTTATGCCAAATACTCCAATGGCAGTAAGAGAAGGCATGTGTTTATTAGAACAGACTCATTCTTTGACTGATGAAGAATTTAGTGCTATTAAAGATGCTTTCTCATCAGTAGGAGAAATAGAAGTCGTACCAAACCACTTAATGGGTGTAGGTGGCGCATTATCAGGGTGTGCACCTGCTTATATCTATATGGTGATTGAAGCGTTAGCTGATGGAGCTGTTATGCAGGGCATGCCAAGAAAAATGGCTTATAAGCTTGCAAGTCAGACAGTACTTGGATCAGGAAAGATGCAATTAAAAACAGATCTTCATCCAGGTATCTTAAAGGATAATGTTACTTCACCAGGTGGTTCTACTATTAGAGGCGTAAAAGCTTTAGAAGATGCTGGTATGCGCAGTGCATTTATTAACGCAATTGAAAAATCAATGAACAAATAAAACATAGCCTATAGGCGGTAAAATAGCGCTTATAGGCTGCTTTTTAGATTTTTTCACAAAAAATGAATAAAAATCAAAAAAAGTCTTTACAAAGGAAATGAATGATGGTAGTATAAGAGAGCACTCCGGTGAGGAGCGCAGATAGAACATTGAAAACTGAACAGATACACGTCAGATTTATTTGAAAACATTTAATTGATGAGCTGAACATCAGCTCTTC
>NZ_JBEHVX010000063.1:0-15014 GCF_040227455.1 Catenibacterium sp. RTP21428st1_D7_RTP21428_210409
AAAGGACAAAATAATTATGTAGGTTTTCCAACATTCTTATGTTGTCTTTTACCTACATTTTTATTTTATCCTTAGCAGTTGATTAACTCTTTTTTATTTTTTACAGGCTGAATAGAGTATAGTTCATCACATAGTGCTTTTTTTTCATATGCAATCAAATAAGTATTTTTTCATCTTCTATAATATTTATTCCATAAGGATAGGCAGATGAAGAAACATCTCAGTAAGTAAAAGTCTCAAAATTATTAGTATAGTTCTTTTTCTCACTTACATTTCATTTCGGTATGAAGAGGAAATCTCACTTCTTTACTAGATAGGACTATGATGTTAAAATTTGTATTAATGAGGTGATAACATGAATCTAGAAACATTAGTCAATCAAAATTATAATATATTAAATGAAAACGAACACTATATTATTAAACAAATACTAAACAATCAAAAAGAATATAGTCAGTATTCATGTGAAAAGATTGCGAATGAATGTCATGTTTCTAGAGCAACTCTGCTTAGATTATGTAAAAAGATTGGGTTAAATTCTTTTTCTGATTTAAAATATTTACTAAAAAAGCATTATGATGAAGTAGTGCATCATGATACAGACTTCCATCAGATTTGTTTTAATTATGGACTACTCATTAATGATTTGAAAAAGATATCATTTCAGCCTATCTGTGAAAAGATATATAATGCAGATGTTATGTATGTTTATGGATCTGGCAATGAACAAAAAAGCTTAGCTCAGGAATTGAAAAGAATCTTCTTATCTATGAATAAATGTGTTATTGATCTCTTTGATCTAGGTGAAGTTGAATTCATGATGGGTAGCTTTAAATCCAATGATGTTTTTATCATTATCTCTTTATCTGGTGAAACAAAAGAAGGTATAGAAATCGCAAAAAGAATCAACAAGACTATACAGCTTATTTCTTTCACAAGACTATGCAATAACACAATTGCATCGCTTTGTGAATACAACTTATATGTTTCAACGCAGAAGATAGATACATTACAAATAACTTCTTATGAAGTTGTAGGTGCCTTTTATGCTTTATTAGATTTATTATATATGAATTATATTGATTATAAAGAAGGTGTGTTAAATGAAGTTAGAACAACAGATTAATAAGTACTATGATTCACTCACACCTAATGAACAGTATATATGTGAATGTATCTTGAATCATAAAAATGACTGTATACGATTATCTATTGACGAGTTTGCAATCAAATATCATATATCTACAAGTGGCTTGTCACGTTTTTCACAGAAAATTCAATTATCAGGGTATAGTGAATTAAGAGCGGTATTACGTTTGAATGAATCAAACCAGGTCAAGAATAATAAAAGTATTGATCAACTAATGGATTGTTATAATAAGGTTATTGAAGATATTGATCAAAAAGATTGTACAAAAATATTTGAAAAGATGAATTCCGCAAATCGTATTATTGTATTTGGTGAAGACTTCTTTCAAGGCAGAGTAGCGAAGGAGATGAAAAGAATCTTTTTGCCAACAGGTAAGATTATATATGATGCTTATGGTCATGATATCATTCAAACATTAAAGAAGTTTATACAAGAAGATGATATTATTTTCTATATTTCATTAAATGGTCAATCTCCAACGATTATTGAGCTTGCACAGGAGATGCGTATGAGGGGGATTTATATGGTTTCTATCACAAAAATGCAGAGTAATATGTTAGCACGTTTATGTGATGATAATTTATATACCCAATCCATGCAGATACCAGTCAATGAACATTTGAAATATGATATCACAACACCTTATTTTATACTTATCGAATTATTTTATATTAAGTATAAGATGTATGTGAACACTGCACATATTCCCAATAACTGAAAATCTGTACCAAAGATGCACATATTTATTAGAGGATGTCGATTTATTGATATCCTCTTTTTTGAATGTTAGTATGAGTTTGCTAGCAGAAAAGGAGGAATAAATGTATAAATTACTACTACTTGATATAGATGGAACGCTAAGAGATGAAGTCAGAGGAATACCAGAGTCTGCCAGACAAGCGATTCATTTATGCCAAAAAAATAATTGTAAAGTGATTATTTGTACGGGAAGAAGTATGGGAACAATACAAAATGATGTTCTATCCTTAGGTGTTGATGGATTTATTGTTGGTGGAGGTAATTGTGTCCTATATAAGAATAATGAATTGTTTCATCAATCGTTTGATCAAAAGTTGATGAATCAGGCAATTGCACTATTGAAGAGTAAAGATGTCGCATTCTCAATAGAAAGTTCAGATAAAGTATTCATGAATCAAAAGGCTAAAGAAATATTTGATGAAATGAATAAAGCAAAATTAAGACATTCTTCTACGTCAAAGCAGTTTATATCAAAAAAAATAATTTATAAGAATAATATTGATGAATATCGAAATCAGAAGATACATAAAATCTGTTTATGGGCAGAGGAAGAATTATTCAAAAAAATGAAAGCGCTACTAAGAAATACAATGCAATTGGCACAAAGTGATCCAGAACATCATTATTATGAAATTATTCAATCAGGGTGTGATAAAGGAAAGGCAATCAAACGTTTACAGAATTATCTTAATATCAGTAGAGATGAAACAATTAGTTTTGGTGATGGACAAAATGATATTGCGATGGCCGATGCATCTCATACAGTGATTGCAATGAAAAGAAGTCATCCGATGTTGAAGGAAAAAGCAACATCAATATGTGAGGATATCTTTGATGATGGTATTTATAAGGAGTTAAAAAGAAGAGGTATTATTTAAGGAGATTAATTATGGAAAAGAAGTGGTGGCAAAAAGAAGTTGTATATCAAATCTATCCAAGAAGTTTTCAGGATAGTAATAATGATGGAATTGGTGATTTACAGGGCATAATTTCTAGATTAGATTATTTGAAAGATTTAGGAATTACATCAGTCTGGCTATGTCCAATCTTCAAATCACCCATGGATGATAATGGCTATGATATCAGTGATTATCTAGATATTGCTGAAGAATTTGGAACTATGGACGATCTTAAACAATTAATTGAAGAGGCAGATAAGAGAAATATCAAAATTATTCTAGATTTGGTTCTTAATCATACAAGTGATGAACATCCATGGTTCCAGGAAGCTTTACACAATCCTGAAAGCGCATACCATGATTATTATATTTTCAGACAGGGCAAAGAAGTACCAAATAACTGGCGTTCAGTATTTGGTGGAAGTGTATGGGAAAAGGTTGATGGACGTGATGAATACTATTTCCATTCATTTGGCAAGAAACAGCCTGATTTAAATTGGGAAAATCCTGAGTTAAGACAAGCACTTTATAAAATGGTCAATACCTGGTGTGAAATGGGGATTTCAGGATTTAGAATTGATGCTATTACATTCATTAAAAAGGATTTGAGTTTTGCAAGTCAAGAAAGTGATGGGGCTGACGGACTAGTAAAATGTACAAAGACTGTTAGAAATCAGCCAGGTATTGAAGAGTTCCTTGAAGAATTAAAAGAAGAAACATTTAAGAAATATGACTGTATGACAGTCGCAGAAGCTGCAGGTATTCGTTATGATCAATTAGAAGAATTTATTGGTGAGGATGGTTTCTTCTCAATGGTATTTGATTTCAAGTATGCTGATTTAGATATTGCTTCAGGATCTGAATGGTTTAAAAGAATTCCTTGGACAGTTTCTGATTTGAGAAAATTGATTATGGAGAGTCAGTTAAATGTACAAAAATATGGATGGGCAGCAAACTTCATTGAAAATCATGACCAGCCAAGAGCGACCACAAAATATCTATTGGAAAATGAAAATAATCCAGTTGCAGTTAAAATGTTAGGAGCTATGTATTTCTTCCTTAAAGGAACTCCATTCATTTATCAGGGTCAGGAATTAGGTATGATAAATTTCAAGAGAACAACTATTGATGAGTTTGATGACTTATCAAGTATTGATCAGTATCATCGTTCTATTGAAGAAGGTTATTCAAAAGCAGAAGCTTTAGAATTCGTTAATCTTAGAAGCCGTGATAATACAAGAACGCCATTTCCGTGGAATGATGGAGAAAATGCAGGTTTTTCAAAGCATAAACCTTGGTTAAAACTTGTTGAAAATTTTGATGATATCAATGCAAAAAATCAGATAAATGATCCTACAAGTATATTAGAATTCTATAAATCAATGATAAAGTTTAGACAAACAAGTGTTTATTCAGATTGTTTGATTTATGGATCAATTGAAGAAATTAAAGTGGAAGATGATGATGTCATTGCATACAGAAGAAAACTGGATGATATGGTCATTGATTGTTACTTTAGCTTCTCTAATTTTGAAGTTGAACTTGAAAAGAAAGAAGATTATGAGGTAATCTTCAATAATCTAAATTCTGTAGATTTAAATGATGGTATTAAGTTAAAACCATTTCAGGCAGTATTATTGAAAGTGAGATAAAATTATGGATAAATATAATAAAATAGCAAGAGAAATTATTGCACTTATTGGCGAAGACAATATTATTTCTGTTACCCATTGTGCAACAAGATTAAGAGTTATGGTCAAAGACAGAGACCTTATTGATGATAAAAAGATGGAAAAAGTGGATGAAGTAAAAGGTGTCTTCTTTACATCTGGACAGTATCAGATTATTTTAGGAACAGGTATTGTCAATAAAGTGTATGCTGAAGTTGAAAACATTGGTGTAAAAACTTTATCTAAAAAAGAACAGGATGAAGCTGTAAAGAATAATGAAAAGGGTATTAAACGTATGATGCGTACATTAGCAGATATCTTTGTGCCCATCATTCCAGTTATCGCTGCAACAGGCTTGTTCTTAGGTTTAAAGGGTTGTTTATTTAATGACAGTGTATTGGCTTTATTTGGATTATCATCTGCACATATTCCAGCCTATATTCAAACACTTGTCTCTGTATTAACAGAAACAGCATTTGCATTCTTACCTGCTATTATCGTATGGTCAGCATTTAAAGTGTTTGGTGGTACACCAGTTGTAGGTTTAGTTATTGGTCTCATGTTAGTGTCACCAATCCTGCCCAATGCATATTCTGTTGCGGATCCTAAAAGTGGTGTTGAAGCAGTCATGGCATTTGGATTTATCCCGATTGTTGGGTGTCAGGGAAGTGTATTAACAGCTATAGTTACAGGTCTTATTGGCGCTAATCTAGAAAAATGGTTTCGTAAACATATGCCTAATGTATTAGATCTTATTTTTACTCCATTCTTTGTGATGTTAATTACTATGCTTGTAATCTTATTAGGCGTTGGTCCAGTAATGCATACTATCGAGCTAAAGATGGTTGCAATCATTAGAGCATTAATTGACCTACCATTAGGTATTGGTGGATTTATTATTGGATTTACTTATCCATTAGCCGTTATTACAGGTTTACATCATACATATGTTATGATTGAAACATCTTTATTAGCTAATACAGGATTTAATGCACTTATTACGCTTTGTGCAATGTATGGTTTTGCGAATATTGGTACTTGTCTCGCATTTATTAAAAAATCTAAGAATGAACATGTAAAACAGACTGCAGTCGGTGCGATGTTATCGCAGTTATTTGGAATTAGTGAACCGGTCTTATTTGGTATCCAGCTTCGTTTTAACTTAAAGCCACTCATTATTATGTGTACTACTTCAGGTATTGGTGCTGCATTATTATCAATCTTCCATATTCAGTCTAATTCATATGGTTTAGCCGTATTACCTTCTTACTTAATGTATATCTATGAAGGTCATCAGTTGTTATATTATTTCTTGGTTTCAGTATTTGTAGTTGTATTATGCTTTATTCTTACTTATCTATTTGGCATTCCTCAGGAAGCTATTAATCCAGATAAAGAAGACTTAACAGCTGATGAATATTTTGTATCACCTGCAAAAGGTAAAATCATTGCATTAGAAGAAGTTCCAGACAAAACATTCTCTCAGAAATTATTAGGTGATGGATTTGCGATTGATATTACTGATGGAAAGATCATAGCTCCAATCTCTGGTAAACTGGAAACAGTATTCCCAAGTGGGCATGCATTTGGTATCAAAGGAGCAAATGGTGAAGTATTACTTCATATTGGTATTGATACAGTTTCGTTAAATGGTGAAGGATTTGATGTGAAAGTAAAACAGGGTGATTTTGTGAAACAAGGTGATGTTCTTGTCAATGTGGATTTAGATAAGATTCATCAGTTAGGTAAATCAACACTTACAATGGTACTTTTCACAGAAGGCAATAAAGTAAAAAATAATAATCTCAATAAAGAAGTTCAGGTGAATGAACAAATAGATATCACTTTCTAGTTATGAGTGTGGGGCTCACTATTAAAAGAAGCGAGAGTATCGCTTCTTTTTTTAACACTCTTTTTAAGTGTATTGTTGCTTTAAGTTATCTTATTCAGCAAAAATTCCATAACGATATGTCATGTGATATTTATTTGAGTTTAAGTAAAGGTATTTGTTAGGTTTAACACAATCTATGTGCTTCAGATACAAAACATATATAAATATCATGAAAAGTTTGTTCATTAAATATGTGGCTTATGCCACACCTTATAAAGGTATCAACTTTTTTACAGGTTGATACCTTTAGTAGTATGTAGAAAATATTTGTTTATAACTGTAAACGTTTCATTGATATTAAGTCCTAAAGACATATGTTATCATGTAGTCATGAGAATAAAATAACAAGGAAGGATGCAAATTTTATGAAATATTCAAAATTATTTAGTCCAATAAAAATTGGAAGTATAACTATTAAAAATCGATTTGCGATGGCTCCAATGGGACCTTTAGGTCTTGCAGATGCCAATGGTGGCTGGAACCAGCGTGGCATTGATTATTATGTAGAAAGAGCAAAGGGTGGAACTGGACTTATTATTACAGGTGTTACATTTTTTGATCAGGTTGTGGAAAAACAGGACCCTACAACTGTTCCTAATCCACTTTACAAGCCTGTTAACTTTGTGAAAACAAGTAGAGAAATGACAGAGCGAATTCATGCATATGGAAGTAAAATCTTTTTACAGTTATCAGGAGGATTTGGTCGTGTGACTATTCCTACAAATGTAGGTGATATTCCACCCATTGCACCATCTGCAATCCCACATCGCTGGTTAGATAAGACTTGTCGTGCCATTACTGTAGATGAAATTCATGCTATTGTAAAACAGTTTGGTGAAGCTGCTTTCCATGCAAAAAGAGCAGGTTTTGATGGTGTGCAGATTCATGCTGTACATGAAGGTTATTTAATTGATCAATTTGCGATTTCAATGTTTAACCAAAGAACTGATGAATATGGAGGTTCTCTTGAAAACAGACTTCGTTTTGCAAAGGAAATAGTAGAAGAAATTAAAAAAACATGTGGTGATGATTTCCCTGTTACACTTCGTTTTAGTTTAAAAAGTATGATAAAAGATTGGCGTGTTGGGGCATTACCTGGAGAAGATTTTGAAGAAAAGGGCAGAGACACAGAAGAAGGCTTAAAAGCTGCTAAATTACTTGAAAGCTATGGCTATGATGCGTTGGATACTGATGTTGGAACATATGATGCCTGGTGGTGGAATCATCCTCCTATGTATCAAAAGAAAGGACTTTACAGAGAATACTGCAAAATGGTAAAAGAAGTAGTAGATATCCCAGTATTCTGTGCAGGTCGTATGGATAATCCAGATATGGCATTAGAAGCCATTGAAAATGGTGAATGTGATGTTATTGATCTAGGTAGACCACTACTAGCAGATCCAGATTATTGTAATAAATTAAGATGTGGTAAAATCACACAGATACGTCCATGTATTTCTTGTCATGAAGGATGTATGGGAAGAGTTGCTTCATATTCTCTTATTAATTGTGCTGTAAATCCACAGGCGGCTAGAGAGCGTGTTAATGCATACGTGCCTATTTTAAAAAAAAAGAAAGTGTTGATTGTAGGTGGTGGTGTTGCAGGATGTGAAGCTGCACGTGTATTAGCTATCAGAGGACATCAACCAGTAGTTTATGAAAAAGGAAGCAGACTTGGCGGTAATTTAATCCCAGGTGGAGCTCCTGATTTTAAAGAAGATGATATTGCATTAGCAGATTGGTATACAAATGAATTAAATCGTTTAGGTGTACATGTTCGTTTGAATACGGAACTTAATGAAGAAGAAATTAAAGCTATGGATTATGATACTGTTATTCTTGCGACAGGATCTAAACCAAAAGTATTCTCTTTGGGTGATGATTCACATACTTATACAGCAGAACAAGTTTTATTGAAACAGAAGGATGCTGGAAAGAAAACTGTCGTTGTAGGTGGTGGACTTGTAGGTTGTGAAACTGCTTTGTGGTTGGCGCAGAATGGAATTCATGTTACAATTGTTGAAGCATTAGATAAGGTAATGGCTGTAAATGGTCCACTTTGTGCTGCGAACAAAGAAATGTTGGAAGCATTGCTACCATTTAATGGAGTAGAAATTATCACAGGTGCAAAGGTTACAGAATTTGCGAATGGAGAAGTGAAAGTAGATACTAAAGAAGGTAGCAAGACTATTATGAGTGATAGTGTTATCCTTTCAGTTGGATATAAAGAAGAGAATACACTTTATAATAATCTTCAGTTTGATATTCCTGATCTTTATTTGCTTGGAGATGCAAAAAAAGTATCCAACATCATGTATGCAATCTGGGATGCATTCGAAGTAGCTAACCATATTTAATAGTGATATAAAGGTGACTGGTGATTTAAATTGGGTGATATAAAGAATTTTATATATTTTCAGAAAGTATATGAAATGCATAGTATGCATAGAGCAGCTGAACATTTATTTATTTCTGCACAAGGTCTTGGTAAAATCATCAAGAATCTTGAACACGAGTATAACACCACTTTTTTCGTTCGCTCTCAAAATGGTGTTGTTCCTACAGATAGTGCAAAATTATTTTATGACTGGAGCAAAGAATTAGTTTTGCAGGATGCTCATATTAAAACTGAAATAAATAATCTTAACAATGGAATAAATCGCTTACGAATTGGTTGTGCAAGTGGTATCTTAAAGGCTATTCAACTTAAGACAATATTAGATTTTGCAAACTCAAATAAAACTCTTCATGTAGAATGGAGTGAGTACAGTAATGAAGAAGTCATAAATAAGCTTCTTAATTATGATATTGAGTATGGTATTGTTGTTGGACTACATGATTATCCTAATTTAGAACAAGTAAAATTATGTCAATGTAATCTTGTTTTATATGTATATGAAGGACATCCTTATTATGAGAAGGAAAAAATCCCTCTAGATATGCTGAGGGATGAAAATATTATAATAATGAATGAGAGTTTTCATATATATAATGATTTCATTAAAGCCTGTAAAATAAAGGGGTTTACTCCAAACATAAAAGCAAAAACCATGGATGGCGGAACCTTGATGCATTTATGTAGGCAAAAAATAGGAATTGCGATTTCACCAAAATTTGAAGATGAAGCACCAGCAGGATTAAAGGCAATTGCATTTGAAGAGCCCTATCATTGGGATATTTATGGTACTTTTAGAAAAAATTCTAAAGATGATTCAATAAAAAAACTTCAAGTCGCATTATTGCCGCAAATCTAATTAAAGGTTTGTTTGAAACTATATAAAAAATCGTGTGAACAAAATTGATTTACACGATTTTTTTTATATCATGACGAATGCTGTATTAATGGGGATATGACTCTGTTCTTGGAATAATTTCTTAATTTGGGGAATACATTGAACGAATGGGTAGAATATGCAACAATTGTTAATGAGGTAAAATTATGAAGTACAATAATATTGATTATATACAGAAAAATCCAGCCACAAAAGAAGAAATAATCACTAGATTACAGAATGCAGCTAAAGAAGATGAAGAATATCATATGGATGATGGTTTGATTGATGCAATGAATGAATATCCAGAACCTTTTGAACTTGTGGAACCTATTTTAGAAATTATAGGAACTCATCCTAGGGTTGATTTTGGTATGCCGGGGGATCTAGTTCATTTTCTAGAACAATTCTATAAGTATGGATATGAAGAATTATTAGTTTCTTCAGTAAGAAAAAATCCTACAGCACATAATATATGGATGGTACATCGCTGTTTCAATGATGTAAATAATCCGAAGAGAGAAATGTTTGTAGAACTCATGAAGGAACTTAAAGATGATTCATCAGTCTCAATGGATATTAAGAAAGAAATAGATGAATTTGATTGGGAATAGAAGTAAGCTGAGATGAAATGGAAGACTCATTTTATTTCAGCTTTTTATGATACAAGAAAAGTTTAAGTTGTTTATTTATCGACATAAAAATATGAAAAATATGACATTATGTAAGTGTTTACATCGGTATACTAAATCTGTACTAAAAAGTAAGTATAAAGATATGCGCAGCTTTATGATTACATCAAATATGGAGGATTAAATATGAACTTTTTTGACAAATTTCAAAGAGGTCTAGAAAAAGTAGTTGGACCTTTTGCCACTGCTGTAGCAAACAGCCGTTATATTAAAGCTTTAACAGAAGGATTTATGTATACTATGCCTATTACATTAGGTGTAGCAGCAATTGCAGTTTTAGCAAACTTACCAATTCCTGCATGGACACAGTTTTTACAGAGTATTGGAATCTATGCGACTGCATTAGAAGTTGTTTCTTTAACTTTATCTTTATTAGCTATTTATGTAGTAGGAGCTATTGGATATGCTTTTACTAAGAATGAAGGAGAAAATGGAGCAATCGGAGCTGTTATGTCTATGGCAGCATTTATTATCTTAATTCCTGTTCAGACTTTTACAAATAAAGCAGGTGCTGCAGTTTCAACAATTGCAACTAGTTATTTAGGAAGCGATGGTATTTTCTTAGCAATCATTTTAGGTTTAGTTATTCCTGCTTTTTATTGTTTCTTAATGAAAAAGAACTTGAAATTAAAACTTCCTGATTCTGTACCACCAATGGTTTCTCAGTCATTAGCACCTACTTTTGTCGCAATGATCCTAATCACATCAGTATTTGCAGTTAAATATGCTTGTACATTTACACCATATGGCAATTTATTTACTCTTATTAGTACTTTGGTTGGTAAACCAGTATCTGCCTTTGGTGCAAATCCTATTTCACTTATTGCTATTTTTACATTAATGAACCTTATCTGGTTCTTTGGTGTTCATCCAAATGCAATTCTAATGCCTTATATGCCTATTTTAACAATTGTTGGATTAGCTAACCAGGAAGCATTCTTATCAAATCAAGCATTACCTTACTTAACATTTGCAGTTCTTGCTTCATGTATTCAGATTGGTGGAGCTGGAAATACTTTAGGATTATGTATTGCTTCATTCTTTGGTAAATCAGAGAAATACAAAACTATGAGAAAATTAGTTGCACCTGCAAACTTATTTAATATCAACGAACCAGCAATTTTTGGTTTCCCAATTATGTTAAATCCTATTTATCTAATTCCAATGATATTCTCAGCCCCTGTAAAAGGATTTCTTGTATTAGGATTATTGAAATTTATTCCAGTTTCAGTCAACCCAACTATTTCAATGCCATGGGTAACACCTGGATTTGTTACTGCATTTTTCCAGGGTGGGGTACCTCTATTAGTGATCTGGTTCCTTTCTTTAGGTATTGATTTCTTAATGTATTTACCATTCTTCTTAATTGATGATAAGAATGCATTAAGACAAGAACAAGAAAACGCATAGTACTAATTAGAAGTGAGCACATAAAAGGAGAAGTAAAATGGCTAAAATACAGTGTAACGTAATATCTTATACATTAATGAGAACAGTTGATATTGATGTGATTCTACCATCAGTTACAATTCCAGAATCTATGGGAATGAGCGGTGAAAAACCTCATCATGATTATTCTAAAAAATATCCAGTATTATATCTCTTACATGGATTTGGTAATAACCATGCACAATGGGGTGGCTATACAAGTGTAGAACTATTTGCGGAAGAGAGACAGATAGCTGTTGTTATGATTTCTGGAGAAAACAAGTATTACATTGATCACCCACAGGATGCATTTTATGACTTTATTGAAAACGAGTTACCAGAATTTATAGAAGGAGTATTCCCAATTTCTCATAGAAAAGAGGATCGCTATATTGCTGGCTTGTCAATGGGTGGATTTGGTGCTTTATATCATGGTTTATCAAATACTCATAAATATAGTGCGATTGGTGCTTTTTCAGCAGCAGTAAAAATGAAAGGCAATCCTATTGACTTATATCAAATATTAGAAAACAGTGATGGAAACATTCCAGTTTATATGACTTGTGGAGATAAAGATTTTATATATGAATCTGACGTTAAGTTTGTTGAAGCAATGAAAGAAAAAGGAATGAATGTTGAGTGGATCAGTGTTAAAGATTATGAGCATGAATGGCGTTTCTGGAATCTTGCGATTGAAAGATTTTTAGATTGGATTCCTAGAACAGATGAATATTCAAATGCAAGAAGAAAAGTATAGTGGAGGTAAAATATGAGTTTTCCTAAGAATTTCTTGTGGGGCGGTGCAACTGCTGCAAATCAGTATGAAGGTGGATATTTAAGCGGTGGTAAAGGACTAGCTACTGCGGATGTTATCACAAATGGTGATATGCATAATCCAAGACGTATTGTTATTGAGTTGGAGGATGGAACAAGACAAACAATTAATCGTTTTCAGGATGTTCCTAAGAATGCAAAGGCAATCATTGATGATTCTGTTTACTATCCAAGCCATGTGGCAACTGATTTTTATAATCATTACAAAGAAGATATTGCTTTAATGGGAGAAATGGGATTTAAGACATTTAGAATGTCTATTAACTGGACTCGTATTTTTCCTAATGGCGATGATGAGCAGCCTAATGAAGAAGGATTAAAATTTTATGATAATGTTTTTGATGAATGTCTAAAATATGGAATTGAACCGCTTGTTACTATTAATCATTTCGACCTCCCTTTAAATCTAGCAGTTCAATATCAAGGATGGTTAGACAGAAGAACAATAGAATTCTTCACTAGATATTGTGAAACAATATTTACAAGATACAAATATAAGGTCAAGTACTGGTTAACATTTAATGAAATTAATTTTTTAAGAGATTATACTACACTTGGTATCTTTGAAGCATCTCAAAATGTACAGAATCAGCAGCAGGCAATTTATCATATTCTTCTAGCAAGTGCAAAAGCTGTTATGTTAGGCCATCAAATTAATCCTGATTTTAAAATTGGTTTAATGATTGCGAATATTCTATTCTATCCTGAAACATGTAAACCACTAGACTCAATCAAAGAAATGGAAATGGCAAGAGATTTTAAGGATTTCTATTATGATGTACAATGTCGCGGATATTATCCAAACTATAAATTAAAAGAATTAGAAAGACAGAACATCGTTTTGAAAACTGAAGAAGGAGATCAGGAACTTTTAAAAGAAGGTACTGTAGACTTTATTTCATTCAGTTATTATAACTCTTCTGTTATTTCTACTAAGGAAGTCAAAGAAGGTTCGTCAGGAAATCAAATTGGAGGCGCTAAAAACCCTTATTTAGAGGAATCTGAATGGGGATGGCCTATTGATGCGGAAGGATTAAGACTTGTATTAAATCTTTTATATGATAAGTATCAATTACCACTCATGATTGTTGAAAATGGACTTGGTGCATTAGATACAATTGAAGAAGATGGATCTATTAATGATGATTATCGTATTAATTATTTAAGAAAACATATCGAACAAATAAAGATTGCTATCGAGTATGATGGCGTTGAAGTTTGGGGATATACACCATGGGGATGCATTGATTTGGTCAGTGCAGGTACAGGTGAAATGAAAAAAAGATATGGGTTTGTTTATGTAGATATGGATGATTTAGGAAATGGTTCTTTAAAAAGAACGAAGAAAAAATCGTTTAACTGGTATAAAAAGGTGATTCAATCAAACGGTGAAGGACTATAGATAGTTATTAAGAAATGGTTGTGGTATAATTCTGTAAGGTGAATTATATGAAGATTAAATATGATGAAGAATATGAAAATATAGATGGTGAAAATCTTAATTTAAGACGTTTTGATAAACATAAATATTGTCTATTTTTAAGTGATGTAGGAGAGAATCAGGAGTTATTTATTGTTGAACCTCATTGGCATGAATGGTTAGAAATTGTTCATATTACTGAAGGAGAAATGACTGTCTATACTCCGCAAGGAGAAACAATTGTTCATAAAGGGAACACTGTTGTTATCGGCATGCAAACATTACATAAGATAGTTGCAGAAACAGGACACTATAACTATCAATGTATACATATTAATATAGGTTTTATACTTCAATATATGTCTTCCTCTTTATTGAACGATAAAGTCTTTATTGTTCAAAATGAAGAAGAGTTTCAATCTTATTGTTCAACGATAATACAGCTTATAAATCATGATGATGTTTACTCACAATTAAGATATAAAGCAAGTATATTAAATATTCTTGCACTATGTGTTCAAGAAACACAATCTGATTTATTGGATGCAAAAGATGAAATTAACGATATATTTTCAGATATTCTATTCTATGTGAGTACACATTATCAAGATAATATATCATTGCAGAAATTGTCGCAGGAATTCAATTACACAACACAACACATTTCTTTGCTCTTTAAGAAGAATTTGAATACAACTTATTATACTTATTTAACCAAGATAAGATTAGATCGTGCTAAGTTTCTATTGATGACAACACAAAAGAGAAACTTAGATATCGCAATTGAGTGTGGTTTTTCAAATGAACATTCTTTAATAAGTCACTTTAAGAAGAGCTATCATGAGACACCCTCTCAATTTAGAAAAAAACATCAGATAAAAGACGAGACTATTTCTTAGGAAATAGTCTCTTTTTAAAGGAGGAAGTGTGAAACAAAAATCAATCAAAACGTATAAAAAAAGACAAACTTAAAAACAAGTTTGAATAATTTAGAAAAAA
>NZ_JBEHVX010000064.1:0-14929 GCF_040227455.1 Catenibacterium sp. RTP21428st1_D7_RTP21428_210409
CAGTTTTCAATGTTCTGTCTCAGCCCGTCTCCCGGACTGCCTGTCTATAATACCCAATATCGCAGCGTTTGTAAAGTATTTTTTTGAATTTTATTCAAAGTTTATTTCTAAATAGAGTTTTTAGCCCTTCTGCGCTACATAATTTTATTTTAATTAATTTTAGTATTATTTCTCTAACGCTCTTTATAGCTCAAATACAGCAAAAAAAAGAAGCATTTACTCCTCTAATATATACTTCTCTATAACCTCTGCACATCCATCATGATCATTATCAGATACAATTACATCACTGATTTCTTTAATACTCTCTTTCGCATTACCCATTGCAACTGCAAGACCTGCAGTTTCTAATGCTTCCTTATCATTATCTGCATCACCTACTACTATAGTCTCTTCAATAGAGATACCTAAATGATGGCATAACTGTTTTAATCCAGTTCCTTTATCTACACCTTTCGCATTCATTTCTAAACCTGTTGCTTCTGAATCCTTCATCTCTAATTCAAGTCCTGCTTCTTTAATAGCTTTTCTTGTATGATCTCTTGCAGCTTTTGAATGATGATAAATGTTAAGTTTATGTACTGAATAAGGATTGCCTACATAATAGTCATTGATGTTATCTACTTTAATAGTGACTTCTTCATACATTGGCTGGTAAACACCCATATAATAATCATTCATATGTGGTACTTTGTCTTTTTCTACGACAGATGTAATACCCATTAAATGAACCATTTCATCTGTTTCTTTACCAATTTGAATCAATGTTTTGACTTCTTCTTCACTTAATGGTGATTCATAGATGCTTCTTTCTTCTTCATAATCATAGACAAGTGCACCGCTGACACAATTCACATAGCGTAGTCTTGGCAGCACTTCTCTATACTCCTTAAGTTCTGCAGGACATCGTCCTGTATTAAGTATTACAATCTTACCTGCCTCTATTGCCTTATTAATAGCTTCTACTGTTTTATCTGAAATCTTCTTTTCACTATTAAGAAGTGTACCATCCATATCAAATGCGATTAATTTATACATGTGTAATTTCCCCTTTTATATGTATCATATTCTATCACAATATAGCCTACAAATATGAGCAGTTTCATAATATCAAAAAGAGGAACAATCTAGTTTCCCTGTTGTCCTAACCATTCCCACGCATTAAGATCCCCATCATAACATTCATTATTATCCCAGTAGATCCAAGAACAATGTCCATTATAAATATATGGTAAGCCATCTTCATTCTTATAGAGTCCAGTTGTATCACGAACACCATCAAATACAGAAACATGAACATTAGAAGCACCTGCTGCAAGTAGTCTTTTCACTGTAGGTTCAGTACATAGTGTATAATCAATCACATGATCCGTTTTCGCATATGTAAACCAGATAGGTATATGTTTAATCATATCAATTTGATCGTCAGTGATATATTCATCATGATACGCTTCGCAAATTGGAAATGCAGCTGCAAAGTAATGTGGATAATGGAGAAGCATTTCCATAGTCATATACCCACCATTAGAACATCCTCCAATATATATTCTATTTGTATCAATATCTCTATTCTCTTTAACATAAGAATCAATGAGTTCAAATAAACTCTTTGTATAAATAGAATCCTTTGTATCACTCTTATATTCACCTTTACCATCATCCATCCACATAGTAGGACATTGAGGCACAAGTACATAAGCTTGATTCATACACTTCTGAAATGGAACATCTGCCAATACAGTGACCTTATTTGCCAATAAATCAATAGAAGGATCTGTTCCTCCTTCCCCCAATCCATGTAACCAGATGACTAAAGGATGTTTCTTATCATCACTACTAGGTCTATATTCACCATAAGCATACTTTATTCCATCTACCGCCTTATATGAATTCATAATCCACTTATCTAATTGTGGGCATAATTTACCATCACCCTCTACATCAATATCCGGATTAACATCCATACCACATATATATTCTATAAGGATTACACCAATTGTTTAATTGAGTAGTAGCATGAAAGATAAACGGTGACCCAACACTAGGTGATATAGCCAACTCAATAGCCACATAACAAGATGCAGTATTCACTTTATTACCATATTCATCCGAAATATAAGCATTTATTATTTCTCTTTCTGTTCTTATTATTCCTTCTTCACCTGTTATTTCATCAAGTACACCATTCTTTTCTTCTATTACCTTTAAGTTATTCATATCTATCAAATCAATTACTTGATTGAGTTTAATAATAGTCTTCTTTACAGCTGGTCCAAAGTCTTCACCTGTGACTACTACTTTTTGAGTTCCTCTATGTTTCATATATATACTTTTTTCTCATTAAATACTAACAGCAATTGTTATAACACTAATCGATATACTAAAGTATAAAAAAGTTCAGAAATAGTTTGCACCATTTCTGAACACCTTTTAATATTCGATATTATTTTCTAAATCTTCCCCATTTGTCGCAATACACTTTTGGTACCAGTAAAATGATTTTTTCTTGTATCTATTTAAATCTTTTAAATCTTTAAAATCTCTATCAACATAAACAAATCCATATCTTTTTCTTATTTCTTTATGGCTGCTTAAAAAATCTATTGGTGACCATGCAAGATATCCCATTAAATCTACACCATCATGATCAACTGCTTTTTTAACAGCTGAAATATGTTTTTGATAATAATCAATTCTTACATCATCATAAACTTTACCATCAACTAGATGCTCATCAATTCCAATACCATTTTCCACAATAAACAACGGTTTATGATAACGCGAATAGAAATCTACAAGTGAATATCTTAACCCTTCTGCATCAATCTGCCATCCCCATTCATTGGCTGTATAGTATGGATTTTTCATATTTCTTTCATCAAATAGAATTTCATCTTCTAGTTCATTTGTATCTTCTATTCCTTCAAATGAAGATTGTACATTACTTCTATAATATGAAAAAGCAAGATAATCTAATTTCTGAGATGCTGCTTTAATTACTTCTTTTTCACTCTCATTAAAATCATACCTAATATTTCTATTTAATGCATACTGAATAAAATATTGAGGTAATTCACCAAAGCACATCGTATCAAATGCAAAGTAATTATGAAGTTTGTTTTTAAAATCAGCTGCCATAATATCTTCACTCTTACAAGTTAGTGGATAGAATGGCGCATGCCCAATCATTCCACCAACTTTTGCTTCAGGATCAATGCGTTTTATTACTTCTACAGCACGTGCATGAGCAATTTGAACATTAACACTAAGCTGCACATACATTTCACTTTTTTTCATACCTTCCGGAAGTATTGCACCAGCTACTAAATCCCCCATACCATATGCAAGATTAATCTCGTTGTAAGTAATCCAGTATTTAACTTTTCCTTTTAATCTTTGGACAACACTTTCTACATGTTTAGCATAGAATTCAATAACATCTTTATTTAGAAAACCATTATATTTCTTCAGTAAATGATCTGGCATATCAAAATGAACAAGAGAAACAACAGGTTCAATTCCTTTTTCATGAAGATAATCAATCATATCTTCATAATAAGCTAACCCTTTTTCATTTGGTTCATCTTCATCACCAAGCGGATTAATTCTTGACCATACAATAGAAAATCTATAAGCCTTAAACCCCATTTCCGCCATCAAATCAATATCTTCTTTATATCTGTGATAATGATCTACAGCAACACTTGTATCACAAAATAATGGTGCGATACCTGGTTCTGGTGTTACTTTCAACGTATCATAAACATTTAAACCCTTTCCATCTTCTAAATAAGCTCCTTCTGCTTGTACATTACTTAAAGCACCGCCCCATAGGAAATCTTTATTCATCACAAAATGCCTCCTTTATTTTGTTGTCATCATAATAATCATATTGCCATCGATCTCAATTTTACTATGCTGAGGAATTAAAAAATTATCTCCTATCTTTACATCAAACCCATCTACAACGCCGTCACCTTTTACAACAGTGGCTAATTGATAATTATCTGTTTCATAAATATTATTACCCTCAATAGCCAATTTAGTTACAGTAAATGAATCATTAGAAATAAATGTTGTTTTTAAACCATTATCCATTTTTTCTTCAACAGGCATAATATTATTTTTCATCATTTCCTGATCATATGATAAACAATCAATAGCTTGAGTTAAATGTAATTCTCTTTCATTTCCATACTTATCTTTACGATGATAATCATAAAATCTAAAAGTCACATCTGTAGATTGCTGAATTTCATAAACAATGCTACCTTTTTTTAATGCATGAAGAATGCCTGCAGGTAGATAAACAAAATCTCCAGTATGAACAGAAAGATGTTTGATCAATTCATCCCACTTATCATTATTAATATAATTATATAAATCTTTTTCATCTTTTGCATTATGTCCATATACAATAGATGCATTATTTTCACTTTTAATAAAATACCATGCTTCATTCTTACCTAATGTATAACCATATTTCTTTGCAGCTTGTGAATCAGGATGAACTTGAATACTCAAATCATCTTCAGGTGCTACTAAAGAAATAATAACTGGAAATTCCTCACCAGGATGCCCAAATAATTCCTGATGTTTTTCCCATAATTCTCTCAAAGTCATCCCTTTAAAAGGTTCAGACAAACATATAGTTGACGCATCTTTCTGTGCCGAAAAACTCCAAGACTGGCCAATTCCTTCAGGAAATTGCTTATATCCAAAATAATCTCTAACTAAAGTATGTCCCCAGATAGCAGGTCTAGGAATAGGATCAAAAAATAGTATACTCATTATTAATATCCTCCTATAAAAAAAGGCTTATGCCTAATATGTAAATAGAGCAAATAAGCCAATAACAGTAATAAATATTGATAAGAAACTTGTAAGAGAAACAACATTCTCTTTTAGTCTGACTCCATGCTTACTATAAATAAGATTGTTTACTTGTTTTGCTTTAGTAACATGATAATCTGCAAGTAACGCGAAACATACAACTGCAATTCTCATAGGGAGACTTGTACCTATTCCTTTAGAAATATAGTTCCATGGGAAGAATGCAAGAATAAAAGCAACAACAGAAGCAAATAAAGCTGCACTTATATATGGATTTTTTATATCGAGATGCTTCTGCAATTTATTCACTTTGTGACTCTTTTCCTTTGATTTTTTTTCATTATACTTTTCGGAATAACTTTTTTGTTTTACTTTGACAACCTCTGTACCACAATGGTCACAGAATTTCGAAGAATCGCTGATCTTCATTCCGCATTTTCTACAATACATAAATTTATACCTCTACTTCACCAAAATAGTTGCAATATTCGCAAGTGTAACAAACATACTAGCAAAAACTGAGATGTATGCATAATTCTTATTTCCGGTAGGCTGATAGCCTTTTTGTTCATCTTTCTTATCTAAATTAAGAGAGAGCGCACCACATATAATTGCTCCTACATATAATACTGTACTAATCATATATGGTATTTTAATATTTATACCAACTGTTTTAAAAATTGTTCCAAGAATAAAGTCAAAACCGAATAAAGCAATAAAGAAGAGGAGAAGACCTAACTTGGCAAAACTATTTTCATGTGGATTCTTTTTCAGTTTGATTGAAGAGTGCTTTTGCTTGTTACTTAGTTCTTTCCCACAATGATAGCAATAGATTGAGTCTTCAGGTATTTCTTTATGACAATATGGACATACCATGTTAAGTCCCTCCTTATAATTTATTATTCTTCAGTATTTAATTTAGCAACTTCAGATTTTTCATAAGCTTTCCAGAATGGATAGAAGATAACTAATCCAATTACAAAGTTAATGAATACTACTACGAAGCCACCAATAGATCCTCCAGCGCTTAGATATCCTAAAATTGGAGAAGGTGTTGCCCAAGGCAATGACATATACATTTTACCAACAAAACCAATTTTTGTTAGCCAATAAGTTAATGCAGCAGTTAAAGTATGAGTTAAGACAAATGGAATTAACAAGAAACCATTCATCACTACTGGTAAACCAAACATGATTGGTTCAATGATACAGAAAACTGCAGGTGGTAAGCAAATTAAACCTAATGGTTTTAAATGAGGTAATTTCTTACTAGACATAAACATATAAACTAAGATTGGCCAACAGCTTGATACCCACTGTGATAATCTACATAAGTTTGGAGTCCAAACATATGGAAGATCTTTGACAGCTGTATGAGCCATAAATGCTGCATTGTTTTCTGCTAACCACTGATTTAAGAATACGTTTGTAACTGCACCAGTGATGTTATCACCATGTAAACCACAAATCCAAAGTAAAGCGGACATAAACTGCTGGAAGCTGTAAACAAATACATTATCAGCGTTTCCGATTAATGGCATTAAGATTTCACCAACTGCTGATGGAATATTAATA
This sequence comes from Catenibacterium sp. RTP21428st1_D7_RTP21428_210409, assembly GCF_040227455.1. NCBI lineage: Bacteria > Bacillati > Bacillota > Erysipelotrichia > Erysipelotrichales > Coprobacillaceae > Catenibacterium > Catenibacterium sp. RTP21428st1_D7_RTP21428_210409. Next base: position 6,409 of record NZ_JBEHVX010000064.1, read on the forward strand.
CCTGCAAGAGTTCTGATACCCCAACACACGATTGTGATGAAGAAATAAGGAATGATAGCTGAGAAACTATCAGAGATTGCTGGTGGAACTGAATCAGGAAGCTTGATTACGATATTCTTTTTATAACAGAAATCAATAATGTTAACAGCGATAGCACCTGCAATCATTGTAGTAATAAGCCCTGCACCACCCCAATAAGTTGATTCAAATGCACTAGCTCCAGTTTTAGCTAACTGACCAACTGAATTGTAGTTCAATAACATGAATGCAAAGAATGCGCCAACAGCACCTGTTGTTTTATTGAACCCTTTGATTTCAGCATATTCAGCACCAAATGCGATAATAATGTAGATAGCCATAATCCCCATTGATAAACTATTTACTAAAGCAAGATCTGCTGCCCATGGTTTTAAAAATGGGATTAATGCATGCTGTGTTAATCCACCATCAGAACAGAATAGATTAACAACTAAGAAAATAGAACCAACCATAGTTACTGGCAATGCAGCAACCATACCATTGACGATAGCACGAACAAATGGAATTTGACCAAAACGTGTCATAGGTCCGGCAATAACGTCAACTTTTTCTAAAACTTTGTCCATGAAGGACTGTTTTTCAGTAGACATTTTAAATTTCCTCCCTTTAAATTGATTTGAGAATCGTTTGTGTGTAAACGTTTTCTCTTATGTCTAAGTTAATATTATACTGTCTTTTCATAGTTTTCTATATAATCAGATGGCACATATTATGCCATCCGACTAACAAAACATGAATTTGCCCTTTATATCATCACATTTTCACGTTATGTATTTTAATTATTTTATGAGTAAACGTTTTCACATTTGTATTTTTAATGATATAATTCAACTAAGGAGTATCAAAAAAATGAAAACAACAAACAACGAAATTAAGATTATTCAAATTTTATTAGCATCAAATGACTATATATCAACTTATGAAATAGCTACACTTATCGGTATATCAAGAAAATCAGTACGAGAGGAAATTAATAACGTCAAAAACATTTTGAAAGAATTAGAGATTCATTTTACCTCCAAGCCTAATAAAGGTTATATAATTGATGAAAAAACACCTGAAATCATTAATAAGTTACAGGAAATTATTAATAAAAATGAAAACGATGATGCATATGCACTAGTACCAAATATACCGCATGATCGAGTTAATTATATTCTTAAATTATTAGCACAATCAGATAAGTATATTAAAATGGATGACATTGCCGATGACCTTCTAGTAAGCCGTGCAACAATTGCAAATGACTTAATAAATGTAAAAAAAGAATTGTCTAGATATAATATACATATAATTCACAAACCAAATTACGGTATTAAGTTGAATATTAATGAGCTTGAAAGAAGAAGAATTATTGCTGACCTTGTATTTGCGAGTATGACTCAAAGAGAAGTATTCTACGATTTTCTTGATACATATTTAGATACTTCAGATCGTGAAATTATCGAAATTATAAAAAACAACAATCTATACATCAGTGATTTGAGTTTAGCGGATATTCTTATCAATTATTCCATTTCCATTGCTAGAAACATGGCTGGCCATCCACTTGACACAGTATTTGAAGATTTCGAAATATTCAAAAATACTAAAGAATATCATACTGTACTAGACTTATCTCGCGTTGCAAAAGAACATTTCGATGTGGATTTTAATGATTCTGAAAAGAGCTTTTTAACATTAATGTTAATCTGTAAAGGATCAACTCACGATAAGATTTATCAGGAAGACCAAATAACTTCTAAACTGACCCACACAATTCTTGATGATATTTATTCATCTACACTTATTTATATTGATAATCGTTATTATGACAGACTATCTCTTTATATCCAAACAGCTTTACTAAGGCAAAAATATCAAGAAAAAATAAGAAATCCTCTTTATGATCAAATTCAAGATGATATGCCATTTGCATATTATCTAACCAAAATAGTTAATAAAAGAATTAAAGAATATACTGATACTCCCTTATCACGAAGTGAAATCACATCTTTCACAATATTTTTCAACAATATCATAACTGATCATACTGATCATCGAAAAAAAGTACTACTTATTAATTGTATGGGAAATTTTGCTTCCAATTATAATACAAATATGCTAGAGAAAGATTTGTCTAACGACCTCATTATACAAAAATGTATTTCTTACCCTGAATTATTAAAAGAGGATTTAAGTAATTATGATTTGATTATATCCAATGCTCCTATCCACAAAAACTATGATATTCCTGTCATAAATACAAATTATATTATTACTATGGATGATATCATCTTCATCAAAAGCAAACTCACTTACTATTTCAACGAAGAAAATTTGGTATACTATTTCCATCCAGAACTATTTGAACATAGTGTATCTGCAAAGACAAAAAAAGGTATTTCTACAGTGCTTTATCAAACACTCTGCAAGATATACCCTCTTATGAAATCGTCTGTTAAAGCGAATTTTACAAACAAGAATAAATACTCACTTCATTCATTTAATAACAGTATAGGCTTGTTAAAACTCAATACTCCTATTAACTCCAATACCAATAATATCATTCTCACCTTTAAAGAACCTGTCAATTATGATGACCAGGAATTCCAGGTTCTCATAGTATTCTCTAGTTATGATCAAAACAATATTATGTATGATACGCTTTATAATACTTTAAAGAAAATCAGTGAGGATAATACATTAATAGAATCGTTAATAAAATGTGAGAGCTACACAGAATTCTTATCAATACTCATCAACAATAAATAGCATAAATCAAAAAGAGAATCATAGCGTAACTCCCTCAAAAATTTAATAACCATAAGAACCCTAGAATAAATTTTCTAGGGTTCTTATTATTAGTCTAAGTCTTTTCCATCAGATTTTATTGCTTTTTGATACCAATAAAATGAATCTTTTTTACTTCGATGTAAATCTCCTTTACCTTCATCATTCATATCTACATAGATAAATCCATAACGTTTATCCATTTGTCCTGTAGTAAATGAAACCAAATCGATTGGAGCCCAAGAAGTATATCCAAAAATATTAACGCCTTCTTCTCTTGCTTTCATTAAGCTCTTAATATGACTTCTGTGATAATTAATACGATAATCATCATGAATAGAGCCATCTTCTTCTACTTTATCATAAGCTCCTAGACCATTTTCGACATCGAAAATAGGTACTTGATAACGATCATTTAAGACATGTAAAAAGTATTCATAGCCAGTTGGATCAATTTGCCATCCCCAATCAGATGCTGTTAAATATGGATTTTTTAAGTTTGCTGAAGTTCCTGCACCATCTAAAGCTTCTCCTGCATCTTTATGTGTTGTTACTACGTTAGACATATAATATGAATAAGCTAGGAAGTCAGATTTACCTTCTATCAAATCTTTTTTATCTTCTTCACTAATATCTAAAACAACATTATTCTGCTTCCAAATACGTTTGGCATAAGACGGATAATATCCTCTTACCATTGTATCTGCACAATAAGCAAATTTTTCTTGGAATTGTTTATAATTTTCAATTACATCTTCAGGATCACAAGTATATGGATAACTACAGAATCCTGCAATCATACATCCTACTGAAATATTTTTATCAATTTCATGTGCTACTTTAACAGCTTTAGCTGCCGCTACCATTTGATTATGTAATTCTTCAAAAGCAAATTGTTTTCCTTCTTTACCATCAAAATGTAATAAAATATTAATTTCATTAAAAGTTAACCATTTATCTACTAAACCTTTATATTCACCAAAACATAACCTTGCGAATTCAACAAATTGATGAATCATTTCTCTATTCGTCCAATCACCATATGTTTCTTCTAAATACACAGGTTCGTCATATTTATATAATGTAATGACAGGGTCAATGCCATATTTACGACATTCTTTAAATACATTACGATAGAATTCTACACCTTCTTGATTGACCCCTCCTTCTACTCCATGAGGATAAACTCTTGCCCATGAAATTGTTGTATTGAAAGTTGTAAAACCAAGCTCTGCAAATAATGCAATATCTTCTTTATAACGATGATAAAAATCAATACCAACATGATTTGTATAACGAATATCATCGAATAATTGATATTTAGCTCCTTTAGGTAAATGCTCAAATTGCCTCATTTTTCCTCTTGTTCCATCTGCATTTAAGTAATGAATCCAACGTATATCTGTTGTTGAACCCGGATCTCCAAAATCTACTTGAACAGGACTTCTTCCACCTTCGTCCCATCCACCTTCACATTGAGCAGCACTAATTGAACCACCCCATAAAAATTTATCAGGTATTGCCATTTTCTTTCCTCCTTATAAATATTTAATACGAATCATTTTGCCTTTTAAACCAGGATAATCTCCTGCTTGTACTTTTTCTACATTATCTTTATGTGCTATGAACCATTTATTCTTTTTCTTTAGGATTCCTCTTCTTTGACAACTATCCCCTGTTCCTCTTAATAATAAACAGATTGTTTTAAATGAATCTTTTACTGTTATTGGTGTATAGTGTAATGTTGTTGCATAGAGTTCTACGACTGTTCCTTTTGGTACATAGAAAAGTTCGCACTTATCTATGTCATAGTCATTTTCTTCCATATCTTGTCTTTTTCCAAGAGCAAGAATATAGTCTGTCACCGCAATGATTGTTTCACTGCATTGATGATATTCCAACCCATTTAATACTTCATTTTTACCAGTAACTACACCTGCCATGACATCTAAATAACCATAAATATCATTAATTAAATCTTGTATACAAGGCATTTCTTCTAATGCTTGAACACTTGTATCATAGGCATTTGTATTTTGATAAGTTGTAGCATAATTGATGGCTTCTTGCATATCTTGCTTGATGATTCGTCCATATTCTTTAAACGAATCATCAAGTTCATTAATTTGGTAATCTGGATTTAACGTTCTTATCTTTTCTAGCATTAGTCTAAATCTTCTCCATTTGAAGTGTAAACTTTTTTACAATATTCAAAAGAATCTTTTTTATAACGTTTATATGTTCCATTACCAAAATCATCAACATCTACATAAATAAATCCATAACGTTTTCTAATTTCTCCAGTACCTGCAGATACTAAATCAATACATCCCCACCAAGTGTATCCCATTAAGTCTACACCTTCATCAATACCTTCACTCATGGCTTTAACATGTTCTCTCATATAATCAATACGATATTGATCATGAACTGTTCCATCTTCTTCTAATGTATCAAAGGCACCTAAACCATTTTCACAGCTCATGATTGGGATTTGATATCTATCATAGATTTCATGCATAAAGTATTTTAATCCTTTTGGATCAATAGCCCATCCCCAATCTAACTGTTTTAAATATGGGTTTTTCTTTCCCATGAAATTTAAGTTTCCTGTTGCTTCTTCACCATCTAAATGTGTTGTTACACAGTTTGAGAAATAATAAGAGAATTCAAAGAAATCTACTGTACCATCCTTTAAAGCTTTCGTGTCTTCTTCAGTAATATCTAATGTGATATTTAATTCTTTCCATAAATGTTCAGCATAACTTGGATAATATCCTCTAACAAAGACATCCCCTGCATACCAAAAATTCTTATGCATTTCTTTTTGATTAGCAAGTTCATCATTTGGATCGCATGTTAATGCATGTGTAAAAATACCTGCTTGCATACATCCAATTTTTTTATTTGGATAATTATCATGTAAATATTTAACTACTTTTGCACTAGCTACTAATTGATTATGTAACACTTGATATTGTCTTTGGACTTCTTCTTGATTGTTTGAATCCAAGACAGAGAATTGAGCAGCATTGATTTCGTTGAATGTTGACCAATAAGTAACTTCTTGGAATTCATCAATAGATGCTTTCCCAAATTCAACAAATTCACCAATTAATACTCTATTTTTCCAGCCACCTAATTCTTCAATATAGAAAGCAGGCATATCATATTTATATAAGTGAACTAATGGTTCAATTCCATATTTCAAGCATTCTTTAAATACATTATGATAGAATTCTACCCCTTCTGGATTAATTCCTGCTTTAATTCCTTTAGGAAAAATTCTTGCCCATGATAATGTCATATTAAATGCTTTAAATCCTAATTCTGCAAACATAGCAATATCTTCTTTATAATGATGATAAAAATCTGTTGCTTTATGATTAGGATAAAATTCATCAGGATTGATTGCTAATTTAGCGCCATCTGGTAAATTACAGTTTTCAATCATTGCAGGTGTTTTACCATAAGTTCCATCTGGCATGATATAAGTTGCCATACGTGGTTCATTCACATTACCTCCCGTATGATAGTCTGTCATATTTGGTGATTTTCCGCCTTCGTCCCAACCACCTTCACATTGGTTAGCACTGATATCTCCACCCCATAAAAATCCTTTTGGAAAACTCATTTTTCTTCCTCCTTTGTTTTTCACTATATCTTTTAATTTGTTTTTATCCAAAGCACTTATGATGTAAACGTTTTCCTGACTTCTGTTTATATACTATAATGATTTATTATCTTTTTCTAGTTAAAACCTTGTCACAATATGTGCCATTCTCTTATAGTTTTATAGCAGCTGATATAAAAACAAGCTCAATGAGCTTGTTTAATCTAAATCTTCACCATTAGAAGCAATTACTTTTTTATACCAATAGAATGAATCTTTTCTTGAACGATGTAAATCACCATTTCCTTGATCATCCATATCTACATAAATAAATCCATATTTTTTATCCATTTGTCCTGTTCCTGCTGAAACTAAGTCAATACATCCCCAAGTTGTATAACCAAATAGATTAACTCCTTCTTCAATAGCTTTTTTCATCTCTTTAATATGTTCACGGTGATATTCAATACGTGCTGGATCATGACATATACCATCTTCACCTTCAGTTTCAATTAAACCAATACCATTTTCCACATCAAACATCGGTGCATTATAACGGTCATTTATTAAATGCATTAAATGTCTAAACCCAACCGGATCAATTTGCCATCCCCATGCATTTGCTTTTAAATAAGGATTTTTTACTGTTCCTAAAACATTCCCTGCAATATGATCATTCTGTTCAACTTTATGTGTTGTTACAACACCTGAGGCATAATATGAAAAACCAATAAAATCAGATTTACCATTCTTTAAATCTTCTTTATCCTGTTCTGTGATTTCTGGTTTAATTCCATATCTCTCCCAAATTCTTTTAGCAAATGGTGGATAATATCCTCTCATTTGTGTATCAGCACTATAACAGAAGAAATCTTGGAAGTTTTCATAACGAGCAATAGCATCCAATGGATCTGGTGTTAATGGATAAGACATATTTCCACAAATCATGCATCCTACTTTAAGATTTGAATCAATTTCATGTGCAACAATAGTTGCTCTTGCAGCAGCAACTAATTGATTATGTAAATAAATTAAATTTCTTTGATTTTTTTCACTTTTTTGTCCATCTCTTGGCATAATGATATTGATTTCATTAAATGTCATCCATTTATTAACATAATCTTTATATTCTGTAAAACACACTCTCGCAAATTCAACAAATTCATCAATCATTGCACGATTACGCCATCCACCATGTTGTTCTAAAAGTGAAACGGGTTCGTCATATTTATATAATGTAATAACCGGATCCATCCCATATTCTTTAGCTATCTTAAAAACATCTCGATAAAATTCAACACCCTCTTGGTTGATACCACCTTTAATCCCATGTGGATAGATTCTAGCCCAAGAAATAGAAGTATTAAATGTTGTATATCCCATTTCTTTAAATAACGCTAAATCTTCTTTGTAACGATGATAAAAATCACTTGCCACATGATTTGTATAATGTAAATCATCAAAGAAAGCAAACTTACATCCTTCTTCTAATTCATCAACAGCTTCCCAATTACGGTGAACTCTTTTACCCTCTTTGTCTAAATACCAAATTTGTCTTCTTTCTTTTGTAGATCCTGCTGTACAATAATCTACCAATACTGGTGATTTCCCTCCTTCGTTCCATCCACCTTCAATTTGAGCAGCACTAATTGAACCACCCCATAAAAAACCTTTTGGAAATCCCATTTTTTACTCCTCCTTTACTATTGCTACTGCTTCTTTCACTGATGATACAACGAACGTTGTTTGTTGTTGGATATCTTGCGGCGATGTTTTAAATGTAAATGAATAATCAACGACTTTAAACATTTCTAAATCATTATAACTATCACCTATTCCTGCTGTTTCGTCACTGATTAATACTTCTAATTTTAAAATTCCTTGACCTTTACTACATCCTCTTTTAACAATATCAATTGCATTTACATTTTGAAAAGCATGCAATACAGGGTAATCATTATTAATTTCATCAGTTATTTCTTTAGCTCTTGTAGATTCAATTAATGAAAAACTATAAATTTTTTTGAATACCCATAATCTACAGGTAACGATTTAAGAGAAGTGTGGAGCAGAAATATTCAGGATATAGACTATTTG
>NZ_JBEHVX010000065.1:0-14785 GCF_040227455.1 Catenibacterium sp. RTP21428st1_D7_RTP21428_210409
ATTTCTAATCTAATTATAGTACAAATGGAAAATCTATGCATCAAGTTCAGCTTCATGAACGCCGATTTATAGGCGTTTATATAATTTAATTTTTACTATCCTGTGGTTTGTGGGTATTCAAATAATTCTTTTACATTACAGAACTATCTTAAAAATGCAGTTTGATTTAGTAAATGCTGATTATAAGTATAATAATGCCTATTCGTTTGGGTTCGGTTTGCCTTTAAAGTTTCTTCTCTATCTCAACGTTATAATATCTTAACGGATACGCCTAAAAGTTCAGTAAAATCCTTTGGTTTATAATTTGTAATATTTGATATGTTCATTTTAACGCTCTTCTTTGAGGGGATTTGAACACATTCAAACACAATGATCGATATATTCAGTTACTTATATTTTCCTCCTTTTTTACAACTAGATGTGCACCTTCAATTGCGATAACTTCTCCATATTCTCCTTCTTCTAAAGTCAAATTATGAAGTGAAGACGCTGACCAAATCTGATTCTTAATTCTTACTTCACCCATATGATCTGCATCAATTCTCTTAATAACGAGAGCATGAGATCCTATAAGTGCATCATTATTCGTATGTATTATGTTGCCTTTCAGACTTTTTACAGCCATAGGACGTGCCACTATCGCGCATATAACAGATACCACAAGAAATATAGCGACCTGTATTGGAACTGATACATTCAATAAGCAGGCAATCAATGCCGCAAAAGCACCAATCACAAACCAGACACTTACTAGTGATACCGTGAGTATTTCTACCACAATACACGCAATCATAACACCTGACCACACTAACAAACTATCCACTTAGTCTTCCCTCCTTGTAGTCAACAATGAGAACTTCATGAACAATGTCATATGTTCCTTTAAACTTATAAACATTCTTTTCATTGAAATCGAGAGGAATCAAATCAGCAAGTTCTTTAATAAATGGTTTATTGGTGATTCTTCCATAGGACTTACCTCTTGATATCTTATGAAGCTGGTCCTGTGGATAGATTCCGTCATTGATAGCTTGCTTCCCCACGGGTTTGATACCGATACAATGATTGTCATAATCAATACCTAATAGAACATAATTCACATTTTCAAAATGCATACATGCTGTCGTATTCAATGTAATATTTGTTTCATAAATGGAGACGACAGATGCATTCAGTTCGTTTGTATTCCAGACAAAGTTCATGTTTATCACCTCCAATATCATTGTATTATTTTTATTATTTTTATTCAACAAAAATCGTATAACAAAAAAACTATAACAATAAGATAATATTTCTACCATCTTGAATGTTAGAATTTCAAAAGTATTATTTCTTATCTATGTAAATGAGTTTATCTATTATTCTTAGTATATATAGCATACATAAAATCAATAGATACTGTTTCTCAATGACGAAATAAATAAAGAAAGCCACAAATAAAACAAGTATTGGATATCTTAATCTACCTTTATTTATACATAGAAATACATATCCTTTTTTATTAATCTTCTTCTGAAGGTAAAAATCAATCACTACTAATAATAAGATGAAAAAAATGCCTAACAAGTATCCTTGCATGATCTATACTCCTCCTATTCTTTCATAATAACTAACATTTTCTCATAGCTAATGTTAAGAATAAAATTATAAAATCAATTACTAATAATAGTATAATCTATTATGTTATTAAAACACAAGATATCTGTGTAAAACAAAAAAACTTCTGTTTTTATACAGAAGTTAAAAGAGTCTCTTTAATTCTTTTGCCACACCATCATGCAATACATCTTCACAGATGATTGATGCATGATGATAAATCATTGGAATTGCATTCTTCATAGCGATTGGATGACCTACTGTTTTAAACATTTCTAAGTCATTGGCTCCATCACCAAAACAATAGCTATCATCAACATCTAAGCCATAATAGTTCAGCATTGTTTCAATACCATGACCTTTAGAAGTATCTATATTAGATACTTCAATGTTTAAGCTATCATCATGTTTTTCATAGAAGAAAGCCCCTAGTCTTTCAATAAGTCCTACGCTGTCTTCTTTTTTATTATATCTAATTTCTAATTTAATTGTTTTCTTTAGTACTTCATCTAAATCATAATCGTTGCATAAAGAGTCCATATCAATATTACACCAAGCATAGAATTCATACATATGTGGTGACTCCTTCTTTAAATAACAACGATCAGTTGTAAGAAGTATATATTCATAACCTTGTGATTCCACATATTCAATAAGTTTCTTTGTTTCATCATAAGGTAATGTTAAAGAGTCTATTGTTTTTCCTTCAGTCACAATATGTGCTCCATTAGCTAATACGTAGCCATCAAAACCAATGGATTTCACTTCTTTAGAAATAAATCCAGTTGGTCTACCACTTGCGATAAAGCATTTATGACCTAATTTTTGTACTCTATGAATTTCATCAATTGTATTCTGACTAATACCAATCTCTGGATGGTAAATTGTACCATCAATATCAAAAAATATCGCTTTCATTATTTCCTCCAAAAAAAAGATAGCGCGAACGCTATCTCTTACTGTAAGTATGTAGTGTTTTCTAACATGACACCGCAGCCTTCAGCAACACAATCAAGTGGTGTATCAGCTACGAATACAGGAACCTTTAATCCCTGTTCAAGGAACTTGTCTAAATTCTTTAATAAAGCTCCTCCACCAGTTAAGAAGATACCCTTATTTACGATATCTGCAGATAATTCAGGTGGTGTCTGTTCAAGAACCTGCTTAGCTGCAATTAAGATTGTTTCACAAACTTCTCCTAAAGCAGAAACTGTTTCAGCTTCATTCATTTGGATAGTCTTTGGAAGACCAGTTACTAAGTCTCTACCACGGACATCCATAACTGTTTCTTCGTTAGGCTGGAATGCACAACCGATCTGTTTCTTAACTTCTTCAGCTGTAGCATCACCAATTAATAACTTATATTTATCTTTTACGTATTTAATGATTTCCTGATCCATCTTGTCACCAGCAATCTTTAATGACTGAGATGTAACGATATCACCTAATGAAAGTACAGCAACGTCTGTAGTTCCACCACCGATATCGATAACCATGTTTCCAGATGGTTTAGAAATATCAAGACCAGCACCAATAGCAGCTACTTTTGGTTCTTCTTCGATATATACCTTCTTAGCACCACATCTTAAAGCAACATCCTGGATGGCACTCTTTTCGATTGAAGTGATGTTAGATGGACAACAAATTAAGATTGTTGGTCTAGCAAAAATTCCTTTTAAGTTTAGTTTATTGATAAAGTGTGTTAGTAAGATTTCAGTAGTCTGGAAATCAGCAATAACACCATCCTTTAATGGACGGATTGCTTTTAATTTTCCAGGAGTCTTTCCAAGCATTTCTCTTGCTTCTTCACCAACAGCAACAGGTCTATTTGTTTCTACATTAATAGTAACAACACTTGGTTCATTTACTACAATTCCTTCTCCTTTAGCATAGATAAGGATATTTGCAGTACCAAGGTCAATACCAATTTCTTTTGATAAGCTCATACCTTTTTCCTCCTTGTAAGCATTTCTATTTTATCATTTTATTCATATTATTCAAGTCAATTAATTAAAAAATATTGGCTTTAAATCAATAAAAACTTAACGTACCAAAATTAAGTATAAATTGTGCTAATAAGTATCCGAGCGCCACACTCGCGACTACATAGAAGACATAAAACTGGCTGATTCTGCCCTTTCTCAAGAAGCGTTCGAAGTCAAAAGCCTGCAAGCCATACATAGCTAATAAGACAGAAATAATATAGACTAAAATATTAACTGTACGATAAATCATAAAATCCTCCCTTGACACTATTTAACCATTTCAGCAATCAAAATACAACTATTTGATATTTCAAATGATTTCTAGTACAATTTTAAACGAGGTGATTGATATGCATGTACGCGCATCAGAAATTAAAGATCTAAGTCGTGTGATGGATCTTATTAATCAAGCAAAAGAATATTTTAAAGATAATGATATTAACCAATGGCAAAAAGGATATCCTGACATTAGCACAATACTAGATGATATTATATCAGGTAACAGTTATGTTCTTTCTAAACATTCCCATACGTATGGCACAATGCATTTTATTATAGGAATAGAACCTAGCTATGTAAGAATCTACAACGGCCACTGGCTTACTGATACTAGACACTATGGTATTATTCATCGTTTTGCGATTGATAATAATCATAAAGGAAATGGCTATGCAAAAAAATTATTGGATTATGCAGTCAACATCTGTAAACAGAGTGGTACTCCTTCTATTCGTTTAGATATTGAAAAGAATAATAAACCAATGAGAGAATTTATATTAAAGAATGGATTTAAACATTGTGGTACTGTTCGTTTAAAAAACAATGAAGAGAGAGAAGCTTACGAAAGATTGATTTGAAACTGTGTGTAAACACAGTTTTTTTATTTTATTTTTACATTTGCTTAACACATATAAGAAACAAATATACTATAATTCATCCAGGAGGATTCTTATGAAAAAGATAAAATTCTATATCATATTTTTATCTATTTCTATTCTATTCTTACTATTTGATTGGTACTATTCAAGAAAACTCAATCTAGATTATATTAAGATGATCATTTTTTCTCTTACAATTGTATTTGCTTATCAATTACTTAGAAATAAATTTTTAAATAAACTATAGTCTTATGCAGTCATTTATAACCGTTCCTTTAATATAATTCGTATTTTTAGTTCATATCGTAGATGCTTTTCTTAAATATCCATTTGAATTAAAATTTACCTTATGTTAAACTGTCATTGTCATTTTTAAAAATGACTTTACTTTTTTCTTCTTGTATTTATAGTTATTAACTAGAAATATAAGGTCTTCCAAGCAAAAAGGGTAATGTTTCACGTGAAACATTACCCTTTTACTTTTTATGATATTCTTCATACACAAGATTCTTATTTAATTTGCGAATTTTTGCGACTTCTTTAATAGCATCTTTTTTAGACATGCCTTTTTCTACAAACTCATCTACATGTTCTGTAATTGTCTGGTCAAAAGTCTCTTCTTCAGTTACTTCAGCACCACCTTCAACCACAATAACCATTTCACCCTTTAATTCATCTACTACTTCTAATACTTCAGAAATAGTACCTCTTAGAATTTCTTCATGTTTCTTAGTGATTTCTCTACATAACGCTATTCTTCTATCACCTAATACTTTCATCATACATTCCAATGTTGCCTTAATTCTATGTGGGGCTTCATAGAATACGATTGTATAAGTGATATTTTTTAATTTTTCTAATTCTTTAGTCTTATTTTTATTTGTATGGCTTAAGAAACCATAGAACATGAATGGCTGTGGTGCAATACCAGAGACAACTAAAGCATCTAAGCAAGCATTACATCCTGATAAAGGAACGACATTATATCCTGCATCAATAGTTGCAAGAACCATTTCATACCCTGGATCACTAATTGCAGGATAACCTGCATCACTTACTAATGCAACTGACTCCCCTTCTTCTAATAATGATAAAAGTTTAGGGATTGCAACATGCAGATTATGTTCATGATGAGAAATAAGCTTAGCTTCTATATTAAAGTGATTTAATAGTTTCACTGTATTACGTGTATCTTCTGCAGCAATATAGTTTACACTCTTCATAACATCAATACATCTTGGTGTCATTTCACTTAAATTACCAATAGGTGTTGGTACAAGGTAAAGTGTCGCTTTTCCATTTTCAAAACTCTTTTGTCTATTTAACATTCATCTCACCTACTAACTGTTTAACTTCATCTGAATAGCTGCCATCTTCATTATGTGTATATAATGGAGGTTCAATCTTTAATCCTGTTTTGCCTAAGAAAGCACCTTCGATTAAAAATGTATTACATTCTTTTCCTTCTTTAGGATAGACAAAACGAATACGTTTAGGTTCTATTCTATATTTCTTAAATAATTCAATTGTTTCAATAAAACGATCCGGACGATAGACCATTGAGAAACGACCATTCTGATCTAGAATCTTTGCTGCTGATGCAATAATTCCTTCTAGATCTATTTTGATTTCGTGACGTGCAATAGTAACATAAGGACTCTCATTGACGTGGGACTTCTCACCTAATCTAAAAAATGGAGGGTTACATACAATTGCCTTAGTACGTGGTGCATACTTCACATACTCTTTGATATCATCGTGAATAATTTCCACCTGATTTTCTACATGATTTAATTTTACGTTTCTTTCTGCAATCTCTACAGCTTCCTTTTGAATTTCAACACCAATAATCTTCTTATGAGTTCGTTGTGTTAAGATTAATGGTATAGCTGCATTATTTGTCCCAAAATCTACAATTGTCTTCATATCCTTTGTGATTGCACAAAAGTTTGCCAATAAAACAGTATCCAGAGAAAAGGTAAACATATCTCTTCTCTGGATGATTTTCATATCATTATAACCAAGGAGATGATTAATTTCTTCTTTCATCTTTCTTTCCTTTTGGATTATTACCTTTGATAGTTCTTAGCTTCTGATCATTCTGTTTTGGTTTATGCTGTTGTTTTGGCTTCTTTTGTCTTGGTTTATCGTGTTTCTTTTCTTTTTTTGGTGCTAGTTCTTCTAAGATACGTCTTTCCTTTTTAGGAGCTGGTTTCTTATCGATATCAGATAAAGGAATAAATAAAATACTTCCTTCACTATCAATCTTTACTAAATCAGAAATAACGTTTAAACCAACAACCTTACACTGTTTATCATCATAACGAATAAATGAACCAATCTTAGGGAATTTCTTTTTAACTTCCTTATAGGCCTCATCTTCATACTTTAAACAACATAATAAACGACCACATACACCTGAAATCTTGTCAATATTAATCGCAAGTAACTGATTCTTAGCCATATTGATAGATACACCATCAAACTCACCTAAGAATGAGTTACAACATAGTGGTAAGCCACAATTTCCAATACCACCTACAATTTTAGCTTTATCTCTAGGTCCTACCTGTCTTAATTCAATACGACATTTAAAAACACTTGCAAGTTTCTTTAATAAATCTCTGAAGTCTACACGTTCATCAGATGTATACATAAAGATCACCTTAGAAGCATCTAATGTATATTCACAATTGATCAAATGCATATCAAGGTTTGTTTCCGCAATGATTTCTTTACAGATTTCAAATGATTTTTGTGCCTTAATTTTATTGATATTATATACTTCAATGTCTGCTCTATTCGCAACACGTTTAATTCTTTTTAATTCGTTATCTAATTTAAATTCTGATAAGTCTGTAAGATCCGAAATGATTTCTCCCATTTCTAGTCCTCTTACAGTTTCTACTATTACTTTATCTCCCTTTTTGACATCTAAGTCTGTAGAGAAGTAATAATATTTACCAGCGCTATTAAATCTAACAGCCGCTAATCTATCCATTTCATCAAACTCCCTTCAATACTTTATATACCATACCATCTAGTAATAATGCAAGATTGACATTATTGTTGAGTCTTTCAGCATATTCTAATATGATTTCTATTTTCTGTAATATTTTACCATCTTCTGGCATCTTCTCAAAGAAATCTTTATGTTTCACAAATAATACAGGTATGGAATGTTTCACGTGAAACATATCTCTCATACCTAACACCAAAAGATTTAAGAATAATGCATAGGCTTCTTTATTCTTCTTATACTTCTTACCTAGATTAATCTGCACATTGATTAATAAATCCGATGGTTTCATATATAAATCTTCAATAAAGTAGAATACATAATTCTTAACATCAAAATATAACTCACTATCCTTATACTCATTACATTCTTCAATCGAATCAAATAGATGAGGAAGAACCAAATAGTCTTCTTCATCCACCCCTTCATTCTTTAGTTTTAATTCTAAAGAATGCTTAGATTCAGGAAGCAATTTAATCACCTGACACCTAGATTGAATAGTAGGTAGTACTTTATTAATATTCTTTGTTGTAAGGATTGCATATACTTCTTCCACAGGTTCTTCTAAGAACTTTAATAAGCTATTCATTGCCTGAGTTGTCGCATTATCAATATTTTTAAGAATATATACTTTTCCATTATTCTCTACACTTGATTTCACAAACTCTTCCTGAATATGATCAATATCAGATTTCTTAATAGAAGCCTCTTTACCATCACATACAATCATATCAGGATAAAGACCTTCTTTAATTCGTATACAATCATCACAAGTTTCACACGCTAGTGTATCTTCATGGCATATATAAGACTGGGCAATAAATGTCGCAATATCATCCGTATGATCCCCTACTAGAAGAAATGCATGAGTCTTTTTATTCTCTTTAAAACTCTTCTCTAAGATACGATAGAAGATAGGTTGTGTTTCTTTTAAAATTTCTTTCATAGTCTATCCTTTACGATTTCATAAACCTGACGATATACTTCTTCAACTGGTAAAGAGGCATCTACCTTCACAATTCTATCTGGGAACTTCTCACAGATCATTTGATAACCATCATATACTTTATGATGAAAATCCAATGATTCTAAATCTAATCTATTGACTTCTCTATCTCCTGTAATACGCTTTAAAGCAACTTCAGGTTTTACATCAAAGAAAATAGTTAAATCAGGAAGAATACCATCTGTCGCAAAAAGATTCATGTTGTAGATATTATCTACGCCAATACCTCTTCCAATTCCCTGATAAACTAAAGAACTATCAATAAAACGATCGCATATCACAATACCATCTTCCTTTAATACAGGAAGTACTTTTTCTACTAGATGCTGTCTTCTACTTGCTGCATAAAGTAATGCTTCAGTTCTTGCGTCCATCTTCGTATTATTGACATCAGTAATCACATCTCTGATCTGTTCTGCGATATCTACCCCACCAGGTTCTCTACTAAAAGTGATATTATATCCTTCTTCAATAAACTGTTTATGTAACATCTTTGCAATAGTCGTTTTACCACTGCCTTCTCCACCTTCAAAAGTAATAAATAAACTCATATCACACGCTCCTTCAAACATTAATATTATATGTGATTTACAATGTTTTTTCCATAATTAAAAAGAAGGTTCTTAGACCTTCTTTCTACCTTCAAATGATTTTAATAATGTGAGTTCGTCTGCATAGTCAAGAGAACTTCCAATTGGTAAACCATGTGCAATACGTGTTGTGTTAATACCTTTTTTATCTAATAGCTTTGCAAGGAAGAGTGCTGTTGTTTCCCCTTCTCTTGTCGCATTTGTCGCAATAATTACTTCTTTTGTATCAGGAGTAATACGATCAAATAAACTCATGATGTTCAAATCATCCATAGTCTTGCCATCCATAATAGAAATCGTACCACCTAACACATGATATAAGCCATGGTACTCTTTCATCTTTTCCATCGCAAAGACATCCTTAGGAGATTCTACAACACATATTGTAGATTGATCTCTTTCGTGATCGGCACATATCTCACACTTATCACCTTCACTTAAATTTCCACATATAGGACAAGTATGAACATTTTCTTTAAATGAAGTGAGTGCCTGTGAGAATCTTTTTACATCTTCTTCTGACATATCATAAATCGCATAAGCCATTCTTTCAGCACCTTTATTTCCAATACCTGGCAACATTTTAAAACATGTCATTAACTCTTCAAAACTCTTTGGATATTCCATATTACATAAAAGAAGATAAATCTAATCCACCAGTGAGGGATTTCATATTGTCTTCTTTCTCCTTTTCTACCTGACTAATTCCCTGATTAATCGCAATCATCATCAAGTCTTCTAACATATCTTTATCATCCATCAAATCCTGACTGATATGTAATTCAGTAATCTGATACTTACCATTGATTTTACCTGTAATCAAATTATTCTGACAAGAAAAACTAAAACTCTTGTTTTCTAATTCTTTTTGTTGATTTGAGGCTGTTTCACCCATTTTCTTTGCGGTTTCTAAAAGCGAATTGAAATCCATTTTTAATCCTCCTTAAATTCTACAATATCTTCACCAAACATATCTAAAGCATACTTCTGTGCGTCATTCAAATCTACTCTTTTTAAATCATATCCATCAATATGTTTTAATGTGATTGGTCTCGCCTGAGGAAGCTGTTTGCTTCTTGCAAGCTGAATATAATGTTGTCTCATCTCTAACCATGCATCATGCTGCATACCAATGAATTTATATTCATGTCCTAATACATCCTTAATTAAAGATGATAACTGTTTATAATTCTTATAATAGTTAGCTGCATTCACATCAGGCATTAATTCAAACTCAATAATTAAACCATCTCGACTTGCTGCAACTGGACGACCCTGAGATAACATACTTGCTGCTTTAGCTGTATTCATATTAGCCATATAACGTCTAATCACTGGCCACTTCTCCTGAACTTCATTTAAGATCTTACGATCAGCCTGCACAAGAATATTTAATATATCACTTTGATCTACTTCGATATTATCATCTGATGCATATGTTTCTGGTTCTTCTTGCTTTTCATAATTGAATTGAGGTACTGGTTGTTCAACCTTCTTTTCAATAGCTGGTTCAACTATCTCTTCTTCAATTGATTCAAAGACAGGTTCTTCCATGATTTCTTCGACTGGTTCTTCTTTAACTTCAACCTTCTTTACTTCTACAGGTTTTACAGGTTCTTCTTTAATAGGTGTATATTCTATCTTCTGACTTGCTGCATGTTCTTGATTACATAATCTTAATAATGCAAGTTCAAAATAAATATGTGGATCAGTCGCTCTGATGTACTTCTCACTTGCATCCATCAATATATCAATAAAGTTAAAACATTCATCACTTGAAATATAAGGCACAATGTTTTCTAAGTCTTTTTGTGTCATGACTGACATAATAGAAGTATCTTTTGTATTCCTATAAATAACTATGTCTTTTAATATATCAATTAAATCAAATGTTAATCTCTTAATATCAATACCACTCTTATCCATTTTATCTAATATCTTTAAAGATTCAGACATGTTCTTAGATAATAAAACCTTCAATAAGTTTGTCTTATCATCCATGGATACAATACCATAAATAGTATGAATATCATTAATGCTTAAATGATCATCATTATAGGCAAGACATTGTTCAAGGATAGATAATGCATCTCTCATCCCACCATTCGCAAGTCTAGCAATTAATTCTAAGGATCCATCATCATATGTCTTACCTTCCTCTTTTAAGACATACTGCATTCTTTGTACCATTTCCTGGTCAGTGAGTCGTGTAAAATCAAATCTCTGACATCTAGAAATAATAGTAGGTAAGATCTTATGTGGTTCTGTTGTCGCAAGAATAAAGATGACATGTGCTGGTGGTTCTTCTAATGTCTTTAATAATGCATTAAAAGCGCCAGGTGACATCATATGTACTTCATCGATGATATAGACTTTATATTGTCCCTGTGTCGGTGCATATTTCACCTTATCAATCAGACTTCTTACTTCTTCTACCCCATTATTGCTGGCAGCATCTATTTCAATAACATCTGGATGTGTTCCATTTTCAATCTGTTTACAATTCTCACATTCACCACATGGTTTAGGATCACCAGTACAATTAACTGCCTTAGCTAATAGCTTTGCGACAGTTGTCTTTCCTGTTCCACGTGGACCACAAAATAAATATGCATGCGCAATCTTCTTTTCATCTATTGCATGCTTTAATGTAGTAATAATTGCTTCCTGTCCTGCAACATCCTTAAATGTCTGTGGACGGTATGTTCTATATAATGATTTATATGCCATAGTCATCAACTCCTTTCCTTATTATACATAAAAAAAGGTGCCTTAGCACCTTAATTATTATCACTTACTAACATCAATATATCAATAAAAATGTTGATGAAATCCATATAGAGCTGTAATGCACAAAGCAATGCCACACCTTTTAATGCTTCCTGTGGTGCAACTTCATAAGCATATTCGATATGCTTAAAATCATAAAGAGTAAGTCCAGTAAAGACTGCAAGATCAAGGAATACGACTAGATAATAAAGACCTGGCGCCGAAATAAAGATCAATAAGATATACGCAATCATAAGAACTGGTAAAGCCATTAAACAGACTTTTCCTATACCAATGAAATTATTATTAGTATGCTGTGTCACTGTATAGAGTAAACCAAAATAAACAGCTGTCACCGCAAAAGCAAGTACTGCTACACCTGGTACAACATAATTCAACCACATAGAAAGCACAATCCCATTAATTACTGAATAAGCAACATAATATGTCTTAGCCTTCTCTATAGCCATATCTTTGACTGTTTTACTTAGCATTATTACTAATCCTATTTCTATAATCGAACATACAATCATAAAGATGAAATAAGACGCACCCAATATCAGTTCAAGATGTAAGAATGAGAATAGAAATGAAGTGATTGTAGTGATTCCTAAAGCCATAGCCATCCATTTCATAACTGAACCAAAGAACTCACCATAACTCATCTTATTACTATAATAAGAATCCATAATTTACTTCCTCCTTTTACGTTTAAAGAACTCTGATACTATTGTAGCACACTGTTCCTTTAAAATCCCCTGTTGTACATCAGGATGATGATTTACAGGGTTATTCTCTATTAACTCTATAAAACCTGGCCATCTACTGACATTCGTACCAATCACTAAACGACTGATACGACTTTGTATAATAGCCCCTGTACACATCATACATGGTTCTAATGTTACATACATTGTACAGCCATCTAAATGCCATAAATCAAGATACTCACTTGCTTGATTAATAGCTAATATTTCAGCATGTCCTGTAGCCTTCTTTAAGGTTTCCTTTTGATTATGTGTACGTGCAATGATTTGTCCTTCATAGACAATAATACATCCAATAGGTACTTCATCTTCACTCATTGCGATTTCTGCTTCTTTTAATGCTTCAGCCATATATTCTTCATCATTCATCCTATGACTCCTTTTTATATAAAAAAAGTGCCATTACACACAAACAGAGGCCCTTAATGCTGCTACCTTCCGGTCCTGACATGGTTCAGACATGTTTATTGTAATGGCAAAATTGATTATAACATAATTATTATAAAATGCAAGAAAAAGGAGATTTTACATCTGAGTAATTCGTCGTAAAGAGGGAGTTATTCTTGTTTTATTATGATTCTTTAAAGAATCATTTTATTGATTGCCTTATATACGTTTAAATTTTAAATATTCTATTATCAAACTAAGGATAATATTTCCAATAAAAACCAAATGCCAAAAAATATCGAAAAACTCATTGAATGTTTGATAGAATATCTATATTGGTTATCTACATTATATCGTTTAAAAATCAAAGTAAATATAGAAAATATAATCACAATGAATAAATCACACCATGGTGGTAATACGAAAATATATTTTAATATGCAATATACTGCAAAAAGAATAAAAGTTAGTAAATCCAAACAATTTTCTGGTAAAGCAAAAAATACTACAAATGGATAATTTCTTTTTCTTAGATATTTTTTCAACATAAATATCCCCTTATTTATAACATACAGAATGATTTTGATTCAAAATAGTGGCACTTCCACATTTCACTAAAACATTAGTCCAATATTTGTATTTCCCTTTATGAGATCCTGATTTGTACCTAGAACCAGAACGATAGTCGGTAATGATGATTTTAATAGATTTTCCCCATAAACTACCAGAAATAAAGGCACTTACTACAGCCGCAGCAAATGGAAAGTTACTAATGGCTGCTAAACCAGCTATCAAGGCAGCAGCTGTAGATGTTGCACTGCCAGGAATAGTATACGTTTTTCTTTTTAGCACTTTATTACTAGCTCTTGAAAAACTTGTTATAGAATTTTTATATTCTTCTATTTGAATTTCATTTCCGTTGATAGTTAGTTTATTTGTTTCTTTATCAAAGATAGCCATAGTGGTTGTACCTTTTTCATCAGTTACTGATGAAATTGTATTGATACCTTTATGATCAACAGAAACACTATAATGTGAACCATTAACATACACAACTTGATTATCTAAATTTGATGGATTATTTTTGGATATAGCATCTACATTTGACAAAGAATTAACCCCAAAAATAAATACGATAAAAGCGATGATAAATGATTTGAAATATAATTTTTGCATTTACAGACTCCTTATTATATATGATTTTGCTTGAACATCAGATAGTGTCAAGAATCTTGTGTAAATTCTTATTTCCTGTAAATTAAGTTTTCAGTAGATAAGGTTAGTTGTTATCTATTAATTTGGAAACCATTGATCACGACCAACTAAACCAAAACCTTTGTGAATTCTATTCATAAATTTTTCATTGTATTGATTGAATTGTGATACTAAGTATTTTTCCATTGATGTTTCGGTTGGAAACTGTTCCTTCAACTTAAATTTCTTCTTAAGCTGCTTGTTGAAACCTTCAATCAGATTCGTTGAATAAATACTATGTCTTACTTCCTTTGGATAATCAAAATACGTTAATAGATGCGTATTTTTATCTAAAATATCAATTACTCTAGGATACTTTCTTTTCCATTTTGAAGTAAATGTTTCAAGGTTTGATAATGCTTCTTCTAATTTGGATGCATTATATACTTCTTTGAAATCATCCAGTATTTCTTTTCTATCTATCACACGTACTTTGGCCGCTATATTTCTAGATATATGCACTAGACATCTTTGAATTTTAGCTGCTGGAAAAGTCTGTTCAATAACTTCTTCCATACCAGCTAGACCATCTGT
>NZ_JBEHVX010000066.1:0-14413 GCF_040227455.1 Catenibacterium sp. RTP21428st1_D7_RTP21428_210409
TTTTGGGTTTGGATATACGAAAAAGAGCTGTAACGCTCAAGGTAGTAGTAAATACTACCTATTCGTTACAGCCCCTTAATAACATCTTCTTGCCTGGTAGAATTCTCTTTGCCAATAACCATTTCCTAATGTTGCAACCTGTACTGGTTTACCACTTGAAGGGGCATGTACCATACGGTTACCACCAATATAGATGCCGACATGATGAACACCAGAATATGAACCATTTGAACTAAATAAGATAATATCACCAGCCTGCATAGAACCACGATCCACCTGTGTTCCTACACCACATAATGTCTTAGTCGTATTTGATCCAATATTAACACCAGCCTGATAATGAGCCCAGTTAACTAGACCTGAACAGTCAAACTTAGTCCAGTTAGGGTTTGCAATCTGACTCATAGAGTGACATCCACCCCATGAATACATATAACCCTGACGAGTTAATGCCTTGTTCGCAATCGCAAGTCCTCTAGAAGACTGGTCTGGACTAGGTGTTGGTGTTGGAATTGTATTCCCTCCACCATTGTTTGATGAACCACTGTTGTTTGATGATCCTCCATTATTAGAAGAACCACTATTACTAGAAGAACTGCTGTTGTTCTTATTTGGTGTTGCATGTGTTACACCACTTACTTTAGATTCATCTGAAGCCTTACTTAGTTCAACTAAGTTCTGAGCAATTGTACCAATGGTGCTTTCATTATCAGATAAATCACTCTGCTTATCCTGTAAAGCCTTCTGTTCAGCTTCAAGTTTTGCAACTAATGATTTCTGTAATTCTTCAGCCTGACTCTTCTGCGCATTAAGTGCAGTCTGAGTATCTACAAGTGTCTGTTTCTGAATTTCTAACTGCTTCTGTTCTTCCTTGATTTCATTCATTAAATCTGTTTCATAAGAAGTTAAATCCTTAAGAGTTGCAGCTCTTGAGAAGAAATCTGAGAATGAACTTGCATTAAATAAATAATCAACATAGGCATTAGAATTCATCTGACTCTGCATAGAATAGATTCTATCCTTTAATAAAGCCTTCTTTTCATTCAGATTGTTTTCAGCATTTGTGATTGCAGTATTCATATAAGCAATCTTCTGAGTAGCTTCATTGATCTGACTATTTAAGCTATTAATCTTATCTGCTGCATCTGAAATAGATAGCTTTGCACTATCAACACTGCTCTGCTTGCGGCTGATTTCACTCTTTAAGCTTGCACTCTTTGTTTTTAAGTATTTATTAAACTCTTTACAAGTATTCTGATTTGAACGTGTAAGTGTCTTAGATGAACAAAGCTTATAATACTTTGTTTCCTGACCTTCAAATTTATTGGCCGCTTCTACTGTATTCACATTAGAAAAAGCAAGCGGAGTTACCATCGCACATGCAATAAGCAATGATACTATTTTATGTCCTCTTTTCACAAAATCACCTTCCTTTACGCACAGTTAATTATAACACAACTCCAATTAAAACCCAATGTCATATGTAAATTCACATAATCTTAAGAAGTTTTAGCCTTTCTGATTCTTCATGCTTCAAAACTGTCTTTTCGAGATAGTGACTCCAACAATCTGCATCTTTAATCAGTTCACTATAGACATCATCTATGCGTTCTTTATGTGAATGATTACTGATTGCAGTTATAATAATGTTCTTTTCTTCTTCGCTAAATATAGGATCCAGTAATTCTTTTGCCAATTTACTTGAACGAGTGGCATGCTGGAAACTAGAAGAATAAATAGGAACTGCAATATCATGAAGAAGACCGATAATAGCACATAATTCTTCATCTAGATTTCTTTCTTTTGCAAGTAATAAGCATAATGTTTCTACCTGAAACATATGTGCAATAGCTTCTCTTTTATAATACCCATGACTTTTTTCATCTAAAAGATGTAATACTTCATCACGTAAGCTAAAGTAACGATTCATCGTCTCAGTCCCTTAGGAAATAGGTTTTTAACCTGATTGCTTTCTTTATAGAAGGAAAGTGGATACCCATCTACAAAGATGACACCAAAGCCTTTTTCTCCTGTTCCTTCTAAAGTTTCACCATGGATATATTTCTTGATTTCTTCACTTTCACTTGGATAGTCATAACTTCTTTTTACATCTTGTTTAGTGAGAGTTAGGGCAAGAGAATAGCTAGGTATAAATCTATTCTTTCTCACTTCACCTAAATAAAGCCCATTACGTAATACTCTGATTCCTTTGAGTTCTGGGAAGTTCTTCTTAACTGCATAAAGATGTCCATTATTTTCTATGATGTATGAAGGTACTTTCTTATTGAGGTTTTCCTGATAGAAAGCTTTTAAGACCTTTAAGTCAGCCGGATTTACTTGAGACTTCATAGTACGTACTTGTTTTCTTGGACTATTACCTGGTTTTCTTAGCAAGGCGATAAAGTGCCCTTCTCCACGATAATGATGAGGATAACATCTCACCACTTCATCTAGATCAACACCTGGACATAAACCATGAGATTTAGTAAGAGGAAGTAATTCAAAGCCAAGTTGATCCACTGCATAATGAACCATTGCTTCATTTTCTTCATATGAGTAAGTACATGTAGAATAAATAACCATACCACCCTGCTTCAACATTTCATAAGCACCCTTTAAAAGATTCTTTTGAATATGAGCACATTCTAATACCTTTTCTTCACTCCATGTATCTATTGCCTGTTCAAGTTTTCTAAACATCCCTTCTCCACTACAAGGTGCATCTAAGACAATCTTATCAAATGCTTCCTGAAATTGTTTAGTAAAGCGCATGGGATCTATATTTGTGACTATTGTATTATCTAAACCAAAACGTTCAATATTCTCACTTAAAATACGGGCACGAGATGCTTCTATATCATTCGCAATTAATATACCTTCTCCAGTTAATCGAGATGCAATCTCACAGCTTTTACCTCCTGGTGCCGCACACATATCTAACACAAAATCATCAGGTTCAATAGGTAATGCATCTGCTACAAGCATCGCACTTGGTTCCTGGATATAATAAAGTCCTGCAAGAAAATAAGCACTTCTTCCTGGATGATAGTGTTCATCATAGAGATAACCATTTTCTACAATAGGATGATGTTCTACATAGTTCTTATCTAGTACTCTTTCTACATTTTTCTTATTTCTATTTAAATATAAACCTTTAACTGGCTTTTCTAACAAAGCCTTCTTAAAGTCATCATATTCATCTTTTAATAAAGACTTCATACGGGCATCAAATTGTTCCATAAATTCACGTCCTTTCTGAACTATTATACAAAAAAATAGATGTGTTGACTACTTTGGATATGCTACAATGTAAAAAGGAGGATTATTTAATGAGGTGTTCATGGGCTAAAAGTAAAGAAGCAATCAAATATCATGATGATCAATGGTGTAAAGAAACACATGATGAAATAATGTTATTTAAGATGCTTGTTTTAGAAGGCATGCAGGCAGGATTATCCTGGGATACTATTTTAAAAAAGGAAAAAGCTTATAATCAGGCATTTGATGATTTTGATTATCACAAGATTGCCTTTTATTCTAAAGAAAAAATAGAATCTCTCTATGAAGCTGAAGGGATTATTCATAATCGTTTGAAGATCAATAGTATTATAATCAATGCGAAAGCTTTTCTAAACGTGCAGGAAGAGTTTGGCAGCTTTGATCATTATATCTGGTCTTTTGTAGATTATAAGGTAATCGATCATCGTTATACAGAAGAAAAAGAGATACCTGCAAGTGATGCACTGTCTACTAAGATATCTGAAGATTTAAAGAAACATGGCTTTAAGTTTGTAGGTCCTGTGATTATTTATAGTTATTTACAGGCGATTGGTATTTATAATGATCATCTCATGAATTGTGAATGGAGGTAAAGGATATGACACGTATTGATGAAACTATTAAGAAACATGATAAGGGTTATAACTGTGCACAGGCTATTGCATGTACTTATTGTGATCTTGTAGGCATGGAGGAAGAAACAATGTTTAAGGTAGCTGAAGGCTTAGGTCTAGGCGTAGGATGCATGGAAGGAACTTGTGGTGCTGTGACTGGTGCATGTCTTCTTGCAGGATGTAAGAATAGTACAGGCAATCTAGATAAGCCAAATAGTAAAGCAAGTACTTATAAGTTATCTAGAGAAATCATGCAGAAATTTAAAGAAAAGAACTCTACAACTACATGCAAAGTATTAAAAGGTGTAGAAACAGGTAAGTTGTTAAGAACATGTCCTGACTGTATTAGAGATGCCGCTGCTATTGTAGAAGAAGTATTATTTAGTGAGGAATAGTCATCTATTCCTTTTTTTAGTGCAAAAAAAGCTGAGAATATATCCCAGCTTAATCGTTAATAATTGGTGCCCTTGACCGGACTCGAACCGGTACGGGTTTGAAGCCGGCAGATTTTGAGTCTGCTATGTCTACCAATTTCATCACAAGGGCATTGACAACGTTATTATTATAGTATGCATAGGAGACGTTTTCAAGAAAAAAATGGTTTATTTTGATGTGCTTCTCATGATTTTTTCTAGTACATATAGTATTTGAATTTATTTTCACTCATATAAGTAGCATAAAAAGAAATATTTTTATTTTTTTCTAAATGTATTCGCTTACTCTATAAAAATCATTGACATTTGGTTTTAAGGCTCTTATATTAGATTCATATACAAAAAAGACAACGAATTGAAAAGAACATTCAGTTTTTGGATTTACAGAGAGTTCCTAGTGCTGAGAGGGAATGATTCATGTGGATGAAATACATCAAGGAGTCGGGATATTGAAATGAAGTAGGTATCCACGGGTACGACCGTTATATCGTCAGAGTATGATAGTACTCACAGAGGTCTATATAGTGATGTATGGATAAAATAAGGTGGTAACGCGAAGTCCCTCTCGTCCTTATAATCGAGAGGGACTTTTTATATATCCAAAGGAGAAAAGATTATGATTATTGTATTAAAACCAAAATGTGATGAAAATGATATTAAGAAAGTAACTGACAAGATTGAAGGCTATGGTTTAGAACCGCATGTTTCTACTGGTCATGAAACAACTATTATCGGTGTAATTGGGGATACGACTAAAGTTGATCCTAGAGATATTGAAGTTTCACCTTCTGTAGAAAAAGTAATGAGAGTTGAACAGCCTTATAAATTGGCTAACCGTGCATTCCATCCTGAAGATACTATTGTGGATGTAGATGGTGTTAAAGTAGGTGGAGGCCATATGGCTCTTATCGCTGGTCCTTGTTCTGTAGAATCAGAAGAACAGGTTATTGCGATTGCGAAGGAAGTAAAAGCAGCTGGAGCTAATATGCTTAGAGGTGGTGCATTCAAGCCTAGAACATCTCCATATGCATTCCAGGGATTAGGTTCTACTGGTTTAGATTACTTAGTAGCTGCAAAGAAAGAAACAGGCTTACCAATCGTATCAGAACTTATGAGTGCTGATGATATTGATGAATTCAATGAAAAGGTAGACTTAGTTCAGATTGGTGCAAGAAACATGCAGAACTTCACTTTACTTAAGGAAGTAGGTGCAAGAGTTAAGAAACCTATCCTATTAAAGAGAGGACTAAGCGCAACATATCAGGAATGGATCATGAGTGCGGAATATATCATGGCAAGTGGTAATGAGAATGTCATCCTGTGTGAAAGAGGTGTAAGAACATTCGAAACATATACAAGAAACACTCTAGACTTACAGGCTATTCCAGTACTTAGAAAAATGACTCATTTACCTGTAATCATTGACCCATCACACGCTGGTGGTAAATGGTGGTTAGTAGAACCAATGGCTAAGGCAAGTGTTGCAGCAGGATGTGATGGATTACTTGTTGAAGTACATAATGATCCAGAACATGCACTATGTGATGGGGCTCAGTCATTAAAGCCTAAAAAATATACAAAACTTATTGAAGAATTAAGAGAAATTGGTAAAGTAGTAGGTAAAGAAATATAAGTAGAAAGGAAGTATAGTTATGGATTTACACGGGAGAAGTTTTTTAACACTTAAGGATTATACTAAAGAAGAAATCTATTATCTTCTAGACTTAGCTAAAAAGCTAAAGGCTAAGAAGAAAGCAGGAAAGATTGGTCATTCACTTGAAGGTAAGAATATTGCCTTATTATTCGAAAAGACATCTACACGTACAAGATGTGCTTTTGAAGTAGGTGTTCTTGATGAAGGAGGACACGCTACTTTCTTGACTCAGTCACAGATGGGAAAGAAGGAGTCAATTGAAGATACAGCGAAAGTATTAGGTAGAATGTTTGATGGAATTGAATTTAGAGGATTTAAACAGGAAAACGTTGAAGCATTAGCTAAGTATTCAGGAGTACCTGTATGGAATGGTTTAACAGATGTTGACCACCCTACTCAGACTTTAGCTGATTTCCTTACTATTCAGGAACATCTTGATAAGCCTTTAAACGAAATTAAGTTTGTATTTACTGGTGATATTAGAAATAATGTTTGTTATGGATTAATGTATGGTGCATGTAAGGTGGGAATGCATTTTGTATGTTTAGGTCCTAAATCATTAGAAATGGATCCAGAAGTTGTGGCTTATTGTCAGGAAGAATGTAAAAAGTCTGGTGGAAGTTTGACTATTACTGATGATACAGATGCAGTTGATGGTGCTGATGTTATCTATACTGATATCTGGGTTTCAATGGGTGAAGATGAATCATTGTATAAGCCAAGAGTGGAATTATTAAGTCCATTTAAAGTAACCAAAGAATTAATGAGTAAGACACATAATGACAATACATTATTTATGCATTGTTTACCATCTTACCATGATTTCGAAACAGAAACAGCAAGAGTAAAACATGAACAGGGATTAGATGTTCGTGAAGTGGATGATGAAGTATTCAGAAGCAAGAACTCTGTTGTATTTGATGAAGCAGAAAATAGACTTCATACAATTAAAGCTGTTATGGTTGCAACATTAGGTAAAAAAGATTAATGAAACATTTATTTACATCTTACTATGATGACAAAGGCATGTATGTCATATATAACGAAGAGACTGCGAATGCGGATAGTGTAATTGAGTATGTTGTTGTGATGTTAGAACAGTTTATCAATACACTTGCAGAAGAATCTGATGAGACAATTGAAAATGTAATAGAGATTGTCGGTAAGGATTTCAATGATTTTGTTTCTAGTTATTATGAAGGAAGCTACGAATTGCTTATTTCACAGGCAGTGGATCGTGGTTTTGCGCATGAGCAGCAGGAATTAGTGGGAGTGAGAGATGAGAATGCGATTGGTATAGACTTAGAACTAAGTAATTATAGTGATCTATTCTTATTGATGTCATTGGCTGTTCTAAGTTGTGATTATAGTGATAATGCGAAAGATATATTTACATATCTTGAAAGCATGAATAAAAGTGATTCTGTAAATTAGACTGGAGGGGTTTATTTCCCCTCCTTTTTACGTAAAAAAAGAAGAGGATTACTCCTCTTCTATTGCACCATCATAGGCTTGATTGATTGTTTTACTGATCTTATCTTTAGATATTGCGAGATCCTTAAGACTCTTTTCAAGAGTACCTAAGTTCTTCATGACTCTGTCATAACGTTCATCTAAACGATTCGTATCTTCTTTAAGTTTAATAATACGTTGTTCTATTTCTTTAATATTCTCAGAACGATTAAAATCCTTAGTAATATTAATAAGTGTAAAGATAACCCCCATAAGTGTAGAAGGAGATGTCATTAAGACCTTCTTATTATGTGCATAATCATATAAATCAGCACATTCATCACATAAATAGAGATAGATGGCTTCACTTGGAATAAACATTACTGCCTCTTCCAATGTTTCCTCGGAAATATATTTATTAGAAATATCATCTATATGCTTCTTTACATTCTTTTTGAATTCATTGTGGTAACTAACATCCTTAGGATTATCTACTATCTTCAAATAGTTCTCCATAGGAAACTTAGAATCAATAATGAGTACTTTAGTATTACCTGGTAAATGTAAAGCTGCATCCCCTATTTTTCCATTACTTAAATGATATTGTGATTCAAAGATATGTGAATTATCACCACAATAAAGAGATAGGATATGATAGAGCTGATATTCTCCAAATGTCCCTCTCTTTTTTGTATTGGTCATAATCACATTAATATCATGCATATCATTGATCATCTGATTTATTTTTGTATCTGATCTACCTAGTGATGTACTCGCATCATTTAACATCGTAATAATAGAATTATATTGTCTATCAAGAGATGAACTATTCGCTTCTGTCTGAACCATCTTCTCGTGAAGTTTCATCTGTGTTGTATAGAGAAGATAAATAACAACAACCAATAGTACAATACAAATAATACTTAATACAATTTCCATATTACTTACGCTTTAAATCTACAATAATTTCTAAGCGAGGTGTATGAGGTTCTTTATCTAAAGAGATAATAGTATTCACATCATACATTTCTTCTAACTGATGTAATGTTTTAGCGAGAGTACTCATGTTATCAGATATAATAATTAAGTGTTTAATACCTGATAAAGTAATAGACTTTAGTAAATCTTCAGTCATGCCATCAACAGTTTCATTGATGATTAATGCATCATATCTATGATTCTTTAAATGATGTGCTGCCTGATCATTAACATGACCTGCAACAAATAACTTATTGTCTAATTCTAATCTCTTTGCGTTTTCAGTGGCATCATGGATGCTTACCTTATTGTCATCAATTGCGACAACTTTGTTTTCAAGCTGTAATTCCATAATTCCTGAACCACAACCCATAGATAATACTTCTTCCTTCTTATCTAATAAAGAAGCAATCTGTCTTGTCTTTTCATCATCCATTTCTGGGTTAAGGATCATATCAGAACGTACTGAAATCTTGAAATCCTTATACTGTGCATGTGTCTGACCATAGATTCTCTTGAATCCCTGTTCATAGAAATCCTGATAACGAGATGTATTTACTGTATAATATAATGCAGTCACTTCATCCAATGCGGCGATTTCTTTAGTCACAGTCTGGCTGATACCATCCTGTCCAGTAACGAATGCTACCTGCATTTCTTCACCAATCTGTCTAACAATTAAGAATCTTAAGCCCTTCTTGAACTTATCATTATAATCACGACAGTTATTTGCATTAAGAATATCTTCAATCTTTACTAGTAAAGAATTGATTTTCTGTGTCTGAAGAGGACAATGATCCATTAAAGTAAGGAACTTTGTTTCACGCTGGTAAACGCCCACACATAACTTTCCACTGAAGTAAGTAATTGGGAAAGCAACGATATGACGATAATGTTCTGGCTCTTTCATTCCTACAACAGGCTTGATATCCAAGTCTTTTACAGATAAATCTGTATATTTATGAAGTGTTTCTTTTAATAATTCACGTTTATGAACTAATTGATCAGCATAATTCATATGCTTTAAAGCACATCCCATACACTGATTGTACTGATCACATTCAGGATCCTTTCTTGCTGATGAAGGCTTCTTATATGCAGTCACATGACCTAACATATAAGTCTGTGTCTTCTTATCAATTTCTACTTCAACCATTTCTAATGGTAAAGCATTCTGTACGAAGATAACCTTCTTCTTAATATAACCAATACCTTCACCATTAATACCAAGCTTCTTGATGTTTATTTCTTCTCTTTCTTTTCTTGGTTTTGATGAAAATCTTCTTGGTTTTGAATCAAATTCTCTTGCTGGTTTCTTATCGAAGTCTTCTCTTGGTTTTCTGTCAAAATCTCTTCTTGGCTTTCTGTCAAAGTCTTTTCTTGGCCCTCTATTTTCTTTCTTATAGCCTTTGTCAGACCCCTTGTTGAAGCCTTTGCGGCTATCCTTTCTAGGTTTTCTGTCGCTGTTAAAGCTTTTTCTTCTTGGTTTACTCTTTCCAAAATCTTCTCTTGCCATTTTGCGTTGTTCCTCCTCAAGTATGCAATATGAGTTAAATACATTCCTACATAGAAAATCTCACTTGCCCAATCAAATACAAATAAGATAACACAGATTGAGGTAAGTGGTCCATATAAAGATGTAAAATCTGCATATTTAAAATAATAGTTTAATGCAATATATAAAATCACTATCCCACCAGAAGTTATAAAGGCTCCCTGAAAGGCTTCATGATATGTGATACGTTCTCTTGGGACTATCATATAGATAGCCATAAAAAATAGGACCATAATAAGAAATAATAGGACAAAGCGCATAAATGCAATGCCGTATAAAAAATGAAATGCTTTAGATATAGGTCCTGTTGCAAGTAATACAATAGAAATCAATAATATACCAAGTAACAGCATTGTCACCTTAAAGACATAGACATACCAGGCAATAACCGATTCACTTCTTTCTTCTAACGCAAACATCTTCTTAGAAATATCATAGATATTTCCTACACCTCTAGACACAGCATAAAAAGACCAGATAAACACTAATACAGAGACTGTATTTAAAGAACTGCCCTTTAATGTATCAATCAACATCTCTGCATAAGCCGGCTGTATAAACTCTTTAATAGCCATCTCTAGAATATCTACACTTATATGCAAAGAAGATGTTACAACTGCAATAATAGTCATAGTAGGGATCAACAGGATGATAAGATAAAATGATAAAGCAGCACCAGAGAAGCTTGGCACATAATAACGATAGTCATCATATATAGCCATTGCTTTATTATATATATCTTTCATGACTGCTCACCTCCAAAAGAAAAAACACTTTAATCGTGTTTTTCTTCATTTTCTTTTTGACTTTCCTCTTCTGGAATAATAAGTCTCAATAATTCAATTCTGTTTTTATCAATCTTTTCAATAATAAACATACAGTCATCTACATAAACCTTCTGATGAGGGTTCGGTGAACCATTCACCTGACCTAAGACAAGACCACCAATAGATTCAAATTCTTCAGAAGCGAATTCTGTACCACAACGGTCATTGACTTCATCTATGTTTAAACTGCCGTCTACTAAATAGACATTCTTAGAGATTTTCTTTACTTCTTCACTATTGTCATCATATTCATCATCGATTTCACCAACGATTTCTTCAACAATATCTTCTAATGTCACAATACCAGCCATAACACCATATTCATCTAACACAACTGATAAAGAGACATGCTCTTTACGCATAGAAGCAAAAACATCTGAAATATGATTAAATTCATAAACGAAATAAGCATCTCGCATATAATCCTTTACCTGGAAATGTTCATGATCAACAGGTTTCATTAAGATATCCTTGATATGTAATACACCAACAATCTCATCACCTTCTTCTGAAAGAACAGGTAAACGAGAATACTGTGATTCCTGTAATACAGCAACCACTTCATCATAAGTCGCATCATAATCAACTGTAGCCACATGAATACGTGGTGTCATGATTTCTTTAATATCAGTATCACCAAAATCAAAGATATTATGCATCATTTCTTTTTCTTCATCTTCTAATACACCTTCTTCATGAGACACGTTTACAATTGTTTTTAAGTCTTCTTCAGAAAGTGTAGGTTGTGGATCAATATTACCACCTAATATATGAATTAAGCCATGAGACACTGCAGTTAAGATAACAACAACTGGTGTAAATATAAAATTTATAAATTGAATAAAGCGACAGAATCTATAACATAATGCTTCTGCTTTACTAACAGCTAAAGTCTTTGGTGTAATTTCACCAAAAATAAGAATCATTAACGTAACAAACCCTGTTGCAACCGCAACACCTATTCCTTCATTACCAAATACACTAATTACAAATGATGTAGTTAATGAAGAAGCTAAAATGTTGACAAGGTTATTGCCTACTAGAATTGTACTTAACAAATGATCTGTATCTTCTAGAAGCTGAGACACAATTAAAGCTTTTGCATGATGAGGATCTTCTTCATCCTCACTTACAGTCTTTACTCTAATCTTAGAAACAGACATAAATGCAGTTTCTGCACTAGAAAATAAGCCTGACAATCCTATCAATATAATAAAAATAACAACCATCATTATCTGACTCGAGTCCACGACACTATCATACTCCTTTAATATCCTTATAGAGTGCTATATACAAAAGCACAAGTCTATTATACATTTTTTATAAGAAACATCAATAAAAATCAAAAAGGGAGGAACAAATGTTCCTCCAAGATTAATGATTATTATTTAAGTAATGATCTATATAATGCTTCAATATCTTCTACTGAAGTATCTCTTGGGTTACCTGGACGGCAAGCATCAGCATATGCATCCTTAGCTAACTGAGGAATATCTTCTTCCTTAACAACACCCTTAAGAGTCATTTCGATACCAACATCTTCACCTAACTTCTTAACAGCATCTACAGCAGCTTTACGGTATTCTTCCTGAGTCATACCATCAACACCTTCAACACCCATTGCTTTTGCGATATCTTTATACTTTTCACCAGTATATTCAGCATTGTATTCCATAGTTGTTGGAAGTAAGATTGCACAAGCTTTACCATGAGGCATATCATAGTAAGCACTTAATGTATGAGCCATAGAATGGTCAACACCTAAACCTACGTTAGAGAATCCCATACCAGCAACATACTGACCTAAAGCCATACCTTCACGTCCTTCAGCAGTGTTTTCAACAGCACCTCTTAATGAACGAGCGATGATTTCGATAGCTTTAATATGGAACATATCTGAAAGTTCCCAAGCACCTTTAGTAATATAACCTTCAATAGCATGAGTTAAAGCATCCATACCTGTAGCAGCAGTTAATCCTTTTGGCATTGAAGACATCATTTCTGGGTCAACAACAGCAACTACTGGAATATCATGATTATCTACACATACGAATTTACGTTTCTTTTCAACATCAGTGATTACATAGTTGATTGTAACTTCAGCAGCAGTACCTGCAGTAGTAGGAACAGCGATGATTGGAGCACAAGGATTCTTAGTTGGTGCAACACCTTCTAATGAACGTACATCAGCAAATTCAGGGTTTGTAATGATGATACCGATTGCTTTAGATGTATCCATTGAAGATCCACCACCGATAGCTACGATACAGTCAGCGCCTGCTTCTTTGAATGCAGCAACACCAGTCTGTACGTTTTCAATAGTTGGGTTTGGTTTAATGTTGCTGTAAAGAACATATTCAATACAAGCTTCATCTAATAAATCAGTTACTTTCTTAGTAACACCAAACTTTACTAAATCAGGGTCAGAAGCAACAAATACTTTCTTAAATCCTCTTGCTTTAATTTCTTCAGGAACAGCTTTAATAGCACCTGCTCCATGATAACTTGTTTCATTTAACATGAACTTATACATGATTATCGATCTCCTTTTAATTAACTTTTCTGACTTCATGTTAACATTGTAAGTGTTATCATTCAAGTGACAGATAAGTGCATTTGTCACTTTGTGAATAAATTTACATAAAAAAAGACAACTGATTCTCATTTCTCAATTGTCTTTTCTTTCCCATAATAGTCAATTTTACTTACGCTTACTTTAATTGACAGATTATTCAGTGATTCTCTTTTTTGTAGTTAATACAACTGCTGCTAGAGCACTTACTAATAATAATGAAGCATATAATGCAACATTCATAGTATCACCAGTCTTTAGTGCTTCTTTCTTAGTAGTTGTAGTTGTTGTACCTTTGTTTCCTGCAGGTTTTGTAGATGTAGTAGGCTTAGCTGGTGTAGTAGGAGTTACAGTTGGTGTTGGAGCCTTTACTGAAGTTTCTACATACATAAACTTATATTTAACCTGACCGTTTAATTCGAATGCAAAGTCAAATTCAATTTTAGAATACTTTGTTCAATCTACTGAAATCTGGTTTGTAAAAGTATCATCCCAAGTGTTCGCATTTTTTAATGCATCGTTAGTAAATGTGACCTTACCTTTACCTTCTTCATTTACTTCTACCTGAGATGGAACACTGATAATAGGCATTGCTGCGTCATCTGCGCCATAAACATACATTTCCTGAGGATAAACTGCTCCACCTTTAGCATCTACTTCAAAGACAATATCACTATCACCTGTCCATTTAGGTGTAGTTAAAGTGATTTCTGGTTCATAAGCTGCAGGTGTAGTTTCAGGTGTAGTTGTAGTTTCAGTTACAGCTGGAGTTTCTCCAGTTACTACTGCATCTTCTGCAAATACTGCTGTAGTAGATAATGCTGATACTGATAAAGCACAAGCGACTAACATAGTCATTAATTTCTTGTTCATAATCGTTTTCTCCTTATTTGATTTATCCCAAAAAGAAATCTTTTTAACTTTTCTAATAATGTGAAAAAGTCATAGAATATTTAAGAAAAATAAATAGTCTGCTAAGGATAAAATAAAAATGTAGGTAAAAGACAACATAAGAATGTTGGAAAACCTACATAATTATTTTGTCCTT
>NZ_JBEHVX010000067.1:0-14254 GCF_040227455.1 Catenibacterium sp. RTP21428st1_D7_RTP21428_210409
AAGACTATCATGGATAAAATCAAGAAATACCTACAGAGATCATTTCCTATCAGTCATAGACAAATAGTCTATATCCTAAATATTTCTGCTCCACACTTCTCTTAAATCGTTACCTGTAGATTATGGGTATTCAAATTATCTAATAATTTCCATCAAACATAAATAATCTGCAATCTTTACTTTCATTACATCCATTTTACCTCATCTTTAAAGTAAAAAATAGCGATTTCTAGGTAGTGATACCCACATAAATCGCTATTTTTTGATTCTTTAAAATATCTTAAAAAATGTTGATTTCATCAGTTTTTTTGATGACATCCATTTTAACTCTTAAATTTGGTGGAGGCGGGGGGAATCGAACCCCCGTCCAAAAGCCGTTCCATATCAGGTGTCTACAGTTTATCTTATTGAATCAATTTAAGTATGTTACGATCAATAAGCAATCTTTCGCATACCGATTTCTGATTGATTTTCATGAATATAGTCAGAACATCCTATATCCCTTATCTTACAGGTTATGTTACAGACTCTAAAGGTGTAAGCGCAGATAGGTCTGCATTCGCAAGTCTATGTCGACTATTAAGCGAAAGCGTAATTTGTTCTGTTTCCAGATATTTGTTTGTGCATGTAACGTTTGCCAACGACTGCTGCCTGATTCAAACTGACCCCTGTCGAATCCAAGACGCCCCCATTAATAAGCGCGTTTGAGAGCTTTCTCAATATCGCGCTTAGCATCTTTTTCTTTTAAATCATTACGCTTGTCATAAAGCTTCTTACCTTTTGCAAGAGCAATTTCTAACTTTGCTTTTGAGGTATTGAAGTAAAGCTTTGTAGGAATGATTGTTAAACCATCCTCACGAACCTTCTTCTCTAGTTTACTAATTTCTTTCTTATGAAGCAATAGTTTTCTAATACGTTTAGGTTCATGATTAAAGATATTTCCATTTTCATAAGGGGCAATATACATATTCTCAATAAAAGCTTCATGGTCTTTAATTCTTACAAAACAGTCCTTAAGGTTGGCACTGCCTTTGCGAATAGACTTGATTTCAGTACCTTTTAGTTCAATACCTGCTTCAAAAGTTTCTAGGATAAAATAATCATGATATGCTTTTTTGTTATTTGAGATGATTTTCATATATATTACCTTCTTGTACGGAATTTTCTTTTCTTCTTTCTATGACTTCCAGCTTTTACAAGCTCGAAGTCAATTGTCTTTTCTAGCTTATTTGCTTCAATTACTCTGACTTTTACTGGATCACTCATCTTGAACATACGTCCTGTATGTTCACCGATAAGAATAAGATTCTTTTCATCATAAACATAATAATCATCTGTTAAGGAAGTCATATGAACAAGACCTTCGATGGTATTAGGAAGTGATACAAAGAATCCAAAACTTGTAATAGAAGAAATATAACCATCAAATACCTCACCAACATGATGAGACATAAATTCAGCTTTCTTCATATCTTCTACTTCACGTTCAATATCAATCGCAATTCTTTCACGATTAGAAGACTGTTCAGCAAGTACTGGAATCATTTCTTCAAACTCATTCATTCTAGAATAATCATTCTTAAATAAGTAAGTTCTAATCAAACGATGTACCAATAAGTCTGGATAACGTCTAATAGGTGATGTGAAGTGTGTATAGAATTCATCCGCAAGACCGAAGTGTCCAAGACATTGAGCATCATAACGTGCTTTCTGCATTGATCTTAATAATAATGTAGAAATAATATCATGCTCAGGTGTTCCCTTAGATTCTTCAATCATACGTGCTAATTCATGAGGGTTGATCTTTTCAAGAGACCCATGAATAGTATAACCCAAAGGCTTCGCAATGGAAACAAATTGTTGTAACTTCTCTTTCTTAGGATACTCATGTATACGATAGATAAAAGGTACATCCATCCATTTAAAGTGTTCAGCCACTGTTTCATTAGCACATAACATGAATTCTTCAATAATATGATCACTCTCACCACGATTTCTTAAGACAACATCTACAGCACGTCCTTTATCATCTACAAGAACCTTTGCTTCATCTACATCAAAGTCAATCGCACCACGACGATCTCTCTTCTTTCTTAAGATAGCAGCTAATTCTTTCATATTAAAGAATAATTCAACAGAATCACTGTATTTCTTCTTTAATCCTTTATGACCTGCAAGAATTGCATTCACATTATTGTATGTCATACGATGAGAACTTCTAATAACAGTAGGGTAGATATTATGATCTACAACCTGTCCCTTATCATTGATCTCCATAATACAGCTAATTGCATAACGGTCCACACCTTCATTAAGTGAACAGATCCCATTAGATAACTTATGAGGCAGCATAGGAATCACTCTATCTACAAGATAAATAGAAGTTCCTCTTCTAATCGCTTCCTTATTTAATTCAGTTCCTTCATTCACATAGAATGAAACATCCGCAATATGAACACCTAACTGATAATTCCCATTATCTAATTTCTTTAAAGAAATCGCATCATCCAAGTCCTTGGCATCATCACCATCAATAGTCACAATCTGCCAATCTCTAATATCTAAACGATTAGGAATATCACTTGGATCAATAGACTGAGGAATAGACTCAATCTCATCATAGACTGCTTGTGGGAAATCAATATCTACATCATACTTATTCACAACAGATAAGATATCAACACCAGGATCATTCTTATGACCAATAATCTTAACAATATCACCCTTTAAATAAGGCTTGTACTTCTTAATCTCTACAACAACCTTATGTCCAGGCATAGCACCATGTGCATGGGCTTCATCTACATAAATCCAATCAGTAAACTTAGGATCATCAGGCATGATGATGAGTTCTCTTCTACCTTTTCTGACTAATCCAACAAGTCGAGTCATACCACGTTTAATGATCTTTACAACACGTCCTTCAGGTTTTCCTCTATAGATAGTTGTTTCAATCATAACCTCATCCTGATCAAAAGCACCATTGAGGTTCTTACTATTAATATAGTATTCAGTTTCTTCATCAACCTTTACAAAACCAAATCCCTTTTTATTTAAACTCAAAACACCTTTTAAATAATGGAAATCATCTATTAAATGATAGTTATTATGATTATCTCTAATCACTTCACCATCTTCTTCTAATTTATTCATAAGCTTTACAAATGCGATATATTCTTCAGTAGAATCATAATGTAGTGCACTTGCTAGAGCATCTATTCTTCTATCTTTTAAGTCTTTATTCTTTAATAATTCTAAAACATCTTCTTTCATATATTCACCTCCAACAAAAGAAAAGAGGCACTCATAAGTGCCCCTTTATTATTATCCTGCCATTTTAATAAGAATTGCGATAACAAAGAATGCAATACCTAGTCCCACAGTAATACGTGTAAGAACTAAATCCACACCTCTTTCTTTTTGCTGTGCAAAAAGATTAGAGCTCTGGCCAGTTAATGCATTAACAATACCATCAGTTTTTCCCGTTTGTAAAAGACACACAATAATTAGGGCTATAGAAACAATGATCAAAAGTACTTCTAACATTTTTCCTGCCTCCTTCTCTTTTAGACTTTTTCTACATTAGCGAATAAATAATATCATAAAAATATATTGATTACAACACCTTTATTCGTTCGCACCATCGTTGAAGTCAAGGGATACAATACTAAAACGGTTATTCTTTTCTATAAGTGTTACTTTAATATTAATTGTTTGATAGTTGTAGTAGAAATTCTTTTTATTAAATGTAATTTCTAACCCAACATCCGTATATTCATAATCCTCTAAACCACTTAATGTGACATCGGATGCTCTTGTATAGTTCACTTCATATGTTGTGACTTCATCAAGATTTGTTTTATTCGCAATCATATCATTCACATTTGCATAATAGCTAGACTTTGCAAACTCTTCAAAGTTATCTAAACGATCACTATAGAAATATTGCGCACCACCAATCTCATCTTTCTTCTTATTAGAGATAGTAAAGAAATCAATCGCAAATAATGCAGCAACATTCTGACATGTATTTCTCTTAGTATGAGATGCATTAATATCTTCATGTACTGATTTCATTAAAGAAGTAGGATGATTTGGCATCTCATAAGTAATGACTGGAGTATTTACTACTGGCTTCTTATCATTATGATTATGATAAACAAGGACGCCACTTACTGTGATCACAGCACATAAGAACCCAATAAGAATATATTTCACATGATGTCTTTTTGCTATCATTAAATATGTCTTAGATTCTTTGATCTTTGGTAAATCATCTCTTTTTAAGAATATATTGAGAATAGTAAGAATTGGTTTATATTTACGTGAAATCATATTGGTATATTCCACGAATATCTCAAATACAAGGAGTAATAATGCGAATAATAGAATAGATGCAGTCACACTATATATATGGATAAATGAGCAGATAGAGAATAATGCAGTCGCAATATATAGAATAAGCACACTCTTAGTCTGACCTAGTTCTAGTGAGAACATCAATTTATGATGTAAATGTCCTTTATCTGCTTCATCAAAGCGTTGATGATGAACCTTACGTCTAATAATCGCAATGAGTGTATCCATGATAGGTACTGCGAGTACGACAATAGGAGCCCCTAAAGTAAAGAATGTAGAGGTCTTAAATCCAAAACCTAATAAAGAAATCACAGATAACATGAAGCCAATAAATAAAGCCCCACAGTCACCCATAAATATTTTTGCAGGATGGAAGTTAAATACTAAGAATCCTCCAATGGATCCTGCAAGTAAGAGTGTTAATGAAGTGATATCTGTACGTCCATAATGTATAGAAATGAGTCCTGTAGTAATCAATACAATCATGGATATTCCACCACATAAACCATCTAACCCATCAATGAGGTTTACTGCATTGGTAATACCTACAATCCATCCTAGAGTGATTATTAAGGCAATAGAATAAGAAAGAATAGTAGGAATATAAGGAATAGTAAATCCCTTTAAAGATATACCACCATAAAATATGACTATAAGTGCTGCAGCGACCTGTCCAAGAACCTTCATCTTTGGAGGAAGGTCATGAATATCATCATATAAGCCGAATAAGAAAACAATCAAACCACCTATTAATATAGAGTTGATCTGATTATCTGTTTTAAGGAATACCATTGCCCCTATAAGGAATGCCACATAGATGGCATATCCACCCGTACGAGGAATAATACCGTGATGTACAGTTCTATTATTAGTATGAGCTATTATACCCATTTCTTTTGTGATTTTACCGATAAAAGGGGTTAGGATGACAGATATAATGAATGTCACACAGAACGCTAATATATTATTGAGTGTCATAGAAGCCCTCCTTATTATGCTCATTATATATCAAATAGAAAGCATGTGCAAAATAATGAAATCTAACGCAACCTAAATCAACTATTGTATAATATAGATAGAGCGTATTTATACCATGTAAAATACATGTTGTTTTTGTTGGTATAAATGATATAATGTTATCGGAAAATAAAAATAGGAGGATTTATTATGCATCGCTTAGGAATTTCAGTTTATCCTGAAAAATCAACTCAGAAAGAAGTTTATGATTACTTAGAACTTGCTGCTAAGTATGGCTTCTCAAGAATCTTTACTTGTTTATTATCAGTGAATGATCCAAAAGAAAAGATCATGAAGGACTTTGGAGAATTCATGGATAAGGCACATTCTTTAGGTTATGTTGTTGCAGTAGATACTAACCCAGAAGTATTTAAACATTTAGGAGCTACTTATAGTGATTTAAAACCATTCCATGATATGGGTGTAGATATCATCCGTTTAGATGGTTCATTTGGTACTACAGGAGATATCCAGGTTACTAGAAATCCTTATAATATTCAGATTGAATTCAACGGTTCTATGGACCAGGGTGTTGAATTATTATTAGAACAGGGTGGAAACAAGGATCAGGTTATTATCTGTCATAACTTCTTCCCAGAAAGATATTCTGGTTTAGACTGGAACTATTTCGTTAACTTCAATGCTTATTGGAAATCATTAAATCTTCATACAGCTGCATTCGTATCAAGCAATCAGCCACATACACATGGTCCTTGGAATGTATTCTGTGGATTACCAACAGTAGAAATCTTAAGAGGTCTTCCAATTGATTTACAGGCTCGTTTAATGCTTGCAACTGGAGATGTTGATGATATTATCATTGGTAATGCTTATGCTTCAGAAGAAGAATTAAAAGCTTTATCAGAAGTTGATTACCAGAACATCTGCTTCAAGATTGATGAAGTAGAAGGTTTATCAGATGTTGAAAAGGAAATCATTTATGATTACTATCCACACTGGGACCGTTATGATCATTCTTCATTCTTCTTACGTTCATCTGGAAGCAGAGTAAAGTATAAGAATGAAAGTATCCCACATCGTGAAACAGAACAGAAGATGTTCCATCGTGGTGATGTATTAATCGTTAATGATAATTTAGCTCACTATCGTGGTGAATTAGAAATCGCATTAAGAGATATTCCAAATGATGGTGAAAGAAACCTTTGTGGTCATGTAAAAGAAGAAGAAATGATGTTCTTAGACATGATTGAACCAGGTCACTATTTCAAGATTATTAAATAATAGTTGAGGCTATATGCATGATGCATATAGCCTTTTAACGCGAGATTCACATA
This sequence comes from Catenibacterium sp. RTP21428st1_D7_RTP21428_210409, assembly GCF_040227455.1. Taxonomy (NCBI): domain Bacteria; kingdom Bacillati; phylum Bacillota; class Erysipelotrichia; order Erysipelotrichales; family Coprobacillaceae; genus Catenibacterium; species Catenibacterium sp. RTP21428st1_D7_RTP21428_210409. The sequence goes on from NZ_JBEHVX010000067.1 coordinate 6,672, forward strand.
TTTTCATATTTAGAAATATTTTTCATAAATAGGAAGAACAACATATTTTTTCTTATTTTGGATTAGAATAGAATCATAGGAGGGAAAGAATATGAGTTTTCCAAAGAATTTTTTATGGGGTGGCGCTGTTGCTGCCAATCAATGTGAAGGTGCCTGGCTAGAAGATGGTAAGGAACCTAATGTCACTGATGTGATGGTTGGTATTGGTTCTAAGGATCCTGGTATTAAATGGAATGAAGAAACAAAGAAATATGAAATGTGCTTAGATCCTAATAAAGCATACTTAAGTCACGAAGCCATTGATTTCTATCATAGATATAAAGAAGACTTAAAGTTAATGTCTGGTATGGGCTTTAACTGCTTTAGAACATCTATTGCCTGGGGTAGAATCTTCCCTAACGGGGATGAAGAAACACCTAATGAAAAAGGTTTAGCTTTCTATGATGATATGATTGAAACAATGTTGGAACTGGGTATGGAACCAGTGATCACATTAAGTCATTATGAAACACCTCTACATCTTATTACTGAATATGGAGGATGGAGTAATCGTAAACTCATTGACTTCTGGAAACGTTATGTCACTACAGTATTTAAGAGATATAAGGGTAAAGTAAAATACTGGCTTACTTTTAATGAAGTCAATAATATGATGATTAACCCACTAGTTGCTGGTGGAGTATTGACTATTGATAATCCAAATGATCCAAGTGATCCTATTGGTTCAACAACTGAAAAAGATAAGTGGCTTGCTTACTATAATATCTGTGTAGCCAATGCTTGGACAGTTAAACTATGCCGTGAAATTGATAAAGATGCACAAGTAGGATGTATGTTAACATGTTCATCTGTTGCGACATATCCATATGACTGCAATCCTGATAATGTCTTTGGGGCATATAATACAGTAAGATTAAATAACTTCTATTTTGGTGATGTCTTCTGTTTAGGAGAAATTCCTGGTTATGTAAAACGTGTATGGAGAGAACATGACTGTGCACCTGAAATGAGAGATGATGAATTACAGTTAATAAAAGAAAATACAGTCGCATTCTTCTCATTTAGTTATTATCGTTCTAGTACATATGATCAGTCTGTTGATATGGATGGTAATACAGGTGGATTAAAAGGACGTGCTAATCCATTTGTAAAGGAATGTTCACCAGAACCTTGGTGCTGGCCAGTTGATCCAAAAGGTATCCGTTATGTTATGAATATCTTATATGATCGTTATCATTTACCACTCTTTATTGTAGAAAATGGTATTGGATTAGATGAAAATCTAGATGAAACAGGACATATTCATGATGAATATAGAATGTACTATATTAAGGAACATTTAAAGTATGTTCATGAAGCCATTCTAGATGGTGTTGAATGCATGGGTTATTTATATTGGGGACCTATTGATGTTGTTTCTGCAGGTACTGGAGAAATGAAGAAGCGTTATGGTTTTGTCTATGTTGATCGTTTTAATGATGGACATGGAACACTTGAAAGAAAACTAAAAGATTCTTATGAAGAATATAAAGAAATCATTGAAACAAATGGAGACTCTATTCTTCATTCTTAAGAATAGTATTATTGAACTGGCGGAATTTTGTTAATTGCGCCAGTTTTTCTTATAAGATTTTTCTCTTGTAGATACATAGAGTGATGCATTCACAAGATGAGATAAATCATTCTCTACAATATTTGTGAGGGCAATCATAGGGACACCATTATTATTGAGTACTTCTGGTAATAGGTGTCCATCTGTATAGATTCTTGCATCTACACCAAGTTTTCTAAACTTACTGAATAACCTAGCTTCTTTGCGATACGTACAAGAGTAGAAGGAGTAGTATCTGTTTGAACTGCAATACAAGTTGTTGAGTAGTTTTATATCATATGTATCGCAAGAAATGTTGATTTTATATATAATAACCATTGGAGGTTGATTTTACATGAATATAAATGAAGGAGCAAGAATAGTTGTAGAAGACTGGCTCCATCTTACAAAAGATAATTTAGTATATTTTGTGACAGATGAAACAAAACTTAAAGAAGCAGATGCCTTCTCAAAAGCATGTGATCATATAGGTGCTAGATGTAAGGTTGTCCAGTTAAAATCACATGAAATACAAAATGGTAAAAGTATAGATGATTTAAAATGGGAAATGGCTAAAGCAGATGCGATAGTAGGTGCAACGAATTATTCATTTATTACAACAGATGCTGTGAACTATGCACTTTCACGTGGCGCACAGTTCTTATCCATGCCAATGTCTACAAATAATGGTGAATCATTATTTGAACAGGAATTCTTAAAAATGGATCCTGATGAAGCCACAATGTTAGGTATGCCAATGTTCTGGGAATTACGTGATGCAAAAACAATACATGTCACGACTAAACGTGGTACAGACCTCACCTTTGATATTACAGATCGATTTCCAGGTATCTTCCATGGTTCATTATGGGAAGTAGGAAAATGTTCTTCTTCAAGCTTTGAAATCTATATACCACCAGTAGAATATCATACAAATGGGACACTTATATTAGATGGATCAATGGGATACATAGGAATAGTGGATAAACCTGTAGAAATAAAAATAGAGAATGGTTATATCACTTATATCGAAGATACGGAAGATGGACGTAAACTGAAAGAATACTTAGAATCATTTGATGATTTAGAAATGTATTGTGCCGCAGAATTTGGAATAGGTTTAAATACAATATCTAAGTGTCGTGGAGCCAGCTATATTGAAGATGAGTCTGCTTTTGGCACATTCCATATTGGTTTTGGTAGAAATCTTGCCTTAGGAGGCAGTCATAATGCGCGTGGACATTTTGATTTAGTGACACATAATCCAACTATTATTGTAGATGATAAAGTTATCATGAAAGATGGACATGCCAAGGCAATTCAGCCGATTGAATGGGGAGTATTATAGTGCTCCTCTTTTTGTTTGTTCAAATATCGTAAAATGTAAGGGTGTTCAATTTGTATTTTAATGAAACATTATCTCTATCAATTTGCATATAGCGACATTTATTGGTATAATTATTTTGAAATTTTACGAAGGAAGAGGAAAAACATATGAATGATGCTATTAAACTTATTGGTATCGTAATTGTCGTTATTGGGTTTGTAATGAAATTCGATACTCTTGCAACAGTTGTTGTTGCTGGTTTAGTAACAGGTTTAATCAGTGGTATGTCTATCATGGACATTTTAAATACACTAGGTACAGCCTTTTTAACTAACCGTACAGCAACTTTATTTATTTTAACTTTACCAGTTGTAGGTCTATGTGAACGTATGGGCTTACGTGATAAAGCGGTAGACTTGATTAAGGGTATTAAGAATGCTACTACAGGTCGCTTGTTAGTGATCTGGGAAGGCGTTCGTACTGTTGCGTCTGCATTCTCATTAAGAATTGGTGGTCATCCACAGTTCATCCGTCCATTAATCAATCCAATGGCTCAGGCTGCTGCGATTGCGAAATATGGTGATATTGATGAAGATACAGAAGATGAGATCAAAGGTATGGCTGCAGCTACTGAAAACTATGGTAACTTCTTTGCTCAGAACTGTTTCATGGGTGCTTCAGGAACATTACTTATTGTTGCAACTTTAAACGAATTATTTAAGTCACATGGTATTGACCAGGTTGTTACTGCTAACCAGATCGCATTATGGTCTATTCCAATTGCAGTTATTTCTGTTTTTGTTGGTGGAGCTTATGCTTTATGGTTCGATAAGAAACTTAATAAGAAATATGGAAAAGGAGGCAAATAACAATGTTACAAATTGAATGGAATACAGCCACTATTATTGCAGAAGTATTCTACTGCGTCATTGGTGCAATCTTTGCTGCAACAGGGTTTAATGCCTTAACTAACAAAGACTGTGAAAAGCCAGTAACTACTGCCATTTTCTGGTTCTTAATTGCTGTTACATTTATGGTTGGACCATATATTCCAACTTGGATTACTGGTTTAATCGTTGTTCTTCTTGCTGTATTATCTGGTTTAGGTTTAGTAAAACCAGCTGCAAGACATATCCCAACTGCTAAGGAAACTCGTGATAATGCAGACAAATATGGATATAAATCATTTATCCCACCAGTATGCTTAGCTCTTGTTGCCGTATTAGTTGCAACTTTCTTACCAAATCTTGGTGCAAACAATGCGATTGGTATTAGTGCTGCTGCTGCATTAATCGTTGCATATATTATCTTTAAACCAAAACTATCTACACCTTTCAAAGATGGTGTTAGATTAAATGATAATGTTGGTTCTACAGGTATCTTACCTCAGGTATTATCTGCATTAGGTTCATTATTTACTGCAGCTGGTGTAGGTGCTGTTATCGCTGCTGGTGTAGGTGCACTTATCCCTGAAGGAAATCACTTAATTGCAGTTATCTTCTATTGTGTAGGTATGGCATTATTTACAATGATCATGGGTAATGGTTTCGCTGCTTTCGCTGTTATTACAGTAGGTATCGGTTATCCATTCTTAATTGCACAGGGTGCAAATGCTATTGTTGTTGGTGCTTTAGGTTTAACTGCAGGTTACTGTGGTACATTAATGACTCCTATGGCTGCAAACTTCAATATCATGCCTGCTGCATTGCTGGAAACTAAGAATAAATACAGAATTATTATGACTCAGGGTCCAGTTGCATTAATTATGTTAGTAATTCATATTATCTTAATGTATGTTTTAGCATTCTAAGGAGGCTTTCAAATGAAATTATTATTAACAGGTTTCGACCCATTTGGTGGCGAACCAATCAATCCTGCCTGGGAAGCTGTTAAAAGAGTTTCTGATCAGGTAGGAGATGTAGAAGTTGTAAAACTTATGGTTCCTACAGTATTCTACAAATCTATCGATACAGTAGCTGCTGCAATTGAAAAAGAAAAACCAGATGCTGTATTATGTATTGGACAGGCTGGGGGACGTTTTGATTTAAACCCAGAACGTGTTGCAATCAATATCAATGATGCACGTATTCCTGATAATGAAGGAAATCAGCCTTTAGATGGTCCAGTATTCGCAGATGGAGAAACAGCTTATTTCGCTACATTACCAATTAAGGCAATGGCTGAAGAAATTCGTAAAGCAGGTGTTCCTGCAAGTGTTTCTAATACTGCTGGTACTTATGTATGTAACCATTTAATGTATGGTGTACTTTATACACTTGCAAATAAATATCCAGATGTTCGTGGTGGATTCATGCATGTTCCATTCATCACTAGCCAGGTTATTAACCGTAAGCCAATTGCTCCATCATTAAGTCTTGAACAGATTGTAACTGGTATTGAAGCAGCTGTTAAAGCTATTGGTGAAAACCAGGAAGATATCAAGACTGTTGAAGGTCAGACTCACTAAACTCTGTATTTAATACAGAGTTTTTTTCTTGCCCTTAAACCCTACAATCAATGATTGATTAATAAGGAGATGGGATAAGTATTTGTTAATAGTGCCTGGCACTACTGTTTTCACCATGGCGAAATCTATGTATTTGAAAGGTGCCGAAGATTGAGTGAAAATGTTGCTTTGTTGCAAAAATAAACCTACTGATACGATAAAATTACGCTATGTTAATATGTGTTGCTTGTGCAACGCAACTATTTAAGGTATATATAAAGCAAACAAATGAAGGAGGAGCCATAAAATGTTAAGCAAGAATTTGAAAATATTTAGAAAACGAAAAGGCTTAACGCAAGAAAACGTTGCAGAAACTTTGAACGTTGTGCGACAAACTATTTCGAAGTGGGAAAAGGGAATATCAGTTCCAGATGCCGACATGTTAATAAAATTGGCAGAAATATTAGATGTGTCTGTGAGCGAACTAATAGGATCAGATGTTGCCGATGGGAAAAATGAAGATATGATGGCAGTTGAACTGGCGAGAGTGGTAGAACAGTTGGCAAGTAGAAATCGTCGTTCAAAAAAGGTTTTAAAATGCGTTTTGATTTTTCTTGTCATATTGTTGCTTTTTTTAGTTTTCTTATTTGTAATTAATTTTTCTGCTGTGTAGTATTTTAAGTTAGGAGGTTCTTATAAAAAGAATAGTAGCATTAATTTTAATGATGGCTTTAAGTCTATCGTGTATCGTGAATGTATTTGCAAGTGAAAATAATCTCACTACATTGAATTTGGATGAAGAAATTCAGATTGACAATTCAAATTACGAGGAATATGAAAAATTTGGCGAAGTTCTTGCAAATTCGCTGAAATCTGCAGAATACGATGGAATAATAAAGAGATATTGTGAGTCAAATACAAATCCGGTTTTTGAAGATGTTCTTGAAGTACTTACAGATAATAAAGACAATAACACTGTATACTTAAAATCATCAGAGAAATTCAATGACAGATATGAATTGGTTTATGATATAGGGGATAATCAACAACTTGTAATCACACCTTCTAGTATTATAGTGGACACTTTAACTGTAAGTGATGATGGTTTATCAAGAGCTACAACAAAATCGAAGACAGGTACATCATCAAAAACATATTATAGTGTAATAGGAAATAAAATCTTTTCACTGACTGTTGAATGCAAATTTTATTATAATGGTTCAAAGGCATGGTATAAAAGTGGATTTGACTATTATTATACAAAAGGGGCGATAACACTTTGGCAGGTTTCAAATTGGAAAGGCTGGAAAGAGAAATCAGGAACATCGTATAAAGCATATTGTTCTGGTAATTTCCATTGGGGAGTTGAATACGATGGAAATGGTTTAGTAATTCAAGATATTTATTGTAAAAACACTGTGACCTGCAGTAAAAGCGGAACAATTACTAAATCAGCAACTTATAAATAAAAATATTTTTAATTACCCATAATCAACAGGTAAATCCAATTATTGAAATCATTTTTTATATAAATGCCAACAAAATTGAAAGTGTCATTTCATATTTTGATAATTGCCTGTGGAATATGGGTATTCAAAAAAATATTTAATATTGCTAGTTTGATTGGAGCTGTCTGAAGGATGGCTCTTTTCATTTTGAGAGAAGGTGAATCTTGAGAGAAGGTAAATCAATGGTGGCTACAAGATTGATTGCCGTACATAGGTATTTGTAAATAGCTCGAGATTTTGTAAGAATTTGCATTGAACCATGTGCAAGAGGATATTTTGGTGCTAGGAAATACAGATTCAGAAAAAAAGGGCATGCCGATAAATAAAAACATATGCTGTTTATCTGTCAAAAATGACAATCTTCAGTGGTAGAGCCACCTTTTTGTGTTTGACTATAATTGATAAAATATAAATTTCATTTTAAATGTAAGCCTTTACATATATACTGTGACATAGTATACTGAAATAAAGTTAATCGATTATTATAAACTATAAAGAAAGGAAAAAAGAATTTGAATACCCACAAACCACAGGTTAGTGAAAATTAAATTTCATAAACACCGATTAAACGGCGTTCATGAAGCCGAACTGGACACATGAATTTCCCATCTGTTCTACAATTAGATTAGAAATCAGATGGAGGTATAATCATATGTCAAACAAAGTATTAAAGCCTAAGAAAGCTTCTCTTTATCAGTTCACTCAGAAATA
>NZ_JBEHVX010000068.1:0-14114 GCF_040227455.1 Catenibacterium sp. RTP21428st1_D7_RTP21428_210409
TGCCAGCCACTACGTGGCTGGCATGGGTACATGTTTTTAATTATTTCACCTGTCTACTTGACAGGGGCGCATCATAATTGAGGTGCTTATTTTCTTTCGGAATATAATCCGTAATAGTATGAAATGATTTCTGCGAAAAAGTGAAGAGTTGTTCTATTATCGAATTGTTTTAAAACAGTTGTTTGACTTCTAGGTTCAACAGTAGAAGGTAGATAATAAACCATATTTGCATAATTCTTTAATGTCGTGTCATTGTTCATTGTAATAAGTACAGTATATGCACCTTTTCGTTTTGCTGTTTTAAGCAAGTCTAGATAAGTATTTGATCCTGAAACACTAAAGATAATAAGTAAATAATCTTTTGATAGACAGTTATTAAGATATGTGAACTGAGGTTGATCTGTTACAGCTTCGAAGAACTTATTGTATGAATATAAGGAATATACGAGCTGACTAGCACAGAATGAAGAGTTACCAATACCTAGAGATTTTACATAAGGATATTCATCTAATAGCTGTGCTAACTCTTGTAATTGTCCATCATAGGAAGAGTTACCTATTTGATTAATAGTGAGTGCATAATTATTAGATATTTGTGAAAGAATAGTGTTTTGTGTGTTTTCAACATTATCCAAATTTTCATTTTTATAATACTCTTCAACAGAATATTTAAACTCTGAATACCCTCTATATTCAAGTTTTTTAGCAAACCTAAGCATTGCAGATTTAGAAGTTTGACATAGTTCACCTGCTTCAATAATGTTATGTTCCATAATGATAGAAGGATCTTTCATTATGAGAGTACATATTCTTTTTTCTGTTGGTGTGAGATTTGTATAATAAATACTGATTTTTTCTTTTAAGTTCATATGATGTGTACCCCTTTAGGTGCATTATACATGATAAATGGCTATTATATATGAAATTTTTATAATGTTTCATATTTCTGTTTGGATATTGTTAATTTATCGCATAAAAAAGCTTATTTGTATTCGAATTGGTAGTGTAGATGAATCTTGATAATTATTAAGGGAAGGTATGAGTTAAAATAATCGTTCTTGTACATGCCACTGTTGTTAGGTAAGATTAATATAGTGTAATATATTTATAAGAGATTATTATACAAGTGAAATAATGGTAGAAGTTGCTTATGAATACTTACAAATGATGATTTGCAAATAGATTGTGTTTATAAAGGTAGTAATGCTTCTAATCTTAGTTCTGATCCTCTATCTCATCTTTTTCTGTGTGGAAACGCTGGTGGATTTAGAAGAGTGATTTCAGGACAGCTACAGTATATTACCCACTTATGTCCTTTTATATACTTCTATGGAAGAATTAGAATGGCTAGACTTTCCCGATGAGGAGACAGGCGTATTCAGATATTATGGCGATAATAGAAAACCTGGAAATGATATGAGAAACACAAAGAAGAAAGGTAACCTTTTATTGGAAGAGGTATTTAAATTACTTAATAGTAATAATCTAGAAGATATGCCACCTTTCTTTGTGTTTAAAAAAACTGGAAATGGAAGAGATATCCAGTTTTTAGGTTTAGCTGCACCTGGAAATAATAATATATCGCCAGGTAGAGACTTAGTTGCATTATGGTGTTCATTGAATGGCCAAAAGTTTCAGAATTATGAAGCTTACTTTACAATACTAGATACTAAGGTGAAAGGTATTTCTAGAGATTGGATTAAATCTTTATCCGAAAATCATTCGGCAAGTATAGATATTGCACCTGATGTATGGAAGAAGTTCATTTCTCAAGGTAGAGATGGGATAGAAGCATTGAAGGTACCTAAGATTATTCATATCCCTAGTAAGTATGACCAATTACAGTGTGATGATGAAGGTAAGAAGTGTGTTGATGTTATTAGGGAACATTATAAGGATAATCCATATGGTTTTGAATCATGTGCAATGGATTTATTGATTAAGATGGATAATCACTTTGTTGATTTCAATCTTACTCGTCTATGGAGAGATGGTGGAAGAGATGTTATTGGATACTATTCCATTAACGGTGGTGGTAAAGTGAATGCCCCACTAAAGATTGAATGTGCACTAAAAGCAAAGTGCTATTCTGAAAATGGTGGTGTAGGTGTAAAACAAATGTCTAGACTTATATCTAGAATTAGATATAGACAGTTTGGAGTTTTAATAACAACAAGTTATATTGATAGTCAAGCTTATCAAGAGGTTGTGGAAGATGGTCATCCTATATTAGCTGTTATTGCGACAGATATTGCAAGAATACTTAGAGTGAATTCTATTACTAGTGAGGATATAGATGAGTATTTAAGCATTATTGATAGTAAAAGAAAAGAATGGGAAGAAAATTAGTAAAGAATCAAAATTAAGGAGATGAAACTATATGGAAACAGCAGATATTGAAAAACAATTAACAATAAAATGTTTGAGTTCATATTTACAACAAAGTAATAAAAGACGTTTGCATAATATTAATGTTTTAAGGGATTTTATAGATTGTGAAACTAAAAAGAAAAATTTGAAATCGGGAGAAAAAGAGGCTGATTTGCTATTTCATGAAACATCCAAGGGTGAAAAAATATCAATTAGATTTCCAGGTAAAGAATCTTTGCCTAGGGGGAAAGATTCAAAAACATACCCACAAGATTATCGCCCTAAAATCATTACTAGAGATGGTGAAGAATTACCTGATTTAACATTTGAAGATATGTGGTCAATAATGGATTGTATTAATGAAAATGCTAAAAAATATATGAAATGCATATCATTAATATTTTTCAGAATGGGTAGAATGATGGATTATGAATGTAAGAATGAAAAAATGAAACTTACATGTGAGGGACAAGAGGAATTAGTTGATTTGAATTTATGGCGCATTCATTTTGATGAAGAGTGTTTTAAGTCACTTGATTCTGGGATTGAAAGTATTATTCTTTTTGATAAATATAAAATTAGTTATGAAGCATTTATCTATTTTTTTGAATTAATTTTGCAAAACGAAGATGGAAAATACTATGATAAAAAAGGTAATCTTTCTTCAGGGAGAACTAATACTAGCGATTCCATGCTTTTATTAGCTTCTTTTTTCGCAGGTTTTACTGGTATATCTTCATTATTACATTTATTTGTAAGGGGTAAAGGTATTGGTAAAATGACAAAAGAACAGATGATGAAATATATGGGAAATAGAATAGAAATTTACAATACAAGAGACATTATATTACAATACCCTAATTTTGAAGGTGTTCGACATAGAAAAACACTTACAAAAACGATTGAAAAAAATATGCTCACTATGGTTGCAAGAGATGATATCGAAAAAATAGGATATGTTAATAAAATAAACGATAAAAAAACAATGACTTATGAAGTCTTCAAAAAAGCGGGATGGGAAATTGTAGATATAAGTACGATGGATTATGATTCGCTTGTTGAATTCTTAGACTCAAAATATAAAAATACAAATACAAAAGCAGAGTAACCATTAGGCTACTCTGCTTTTATAATCTCTTCTAATCTTGACTCTAGTGTATTAATGATGAATGTAACTAAGGCATTACCCATCATGAAATATCTCTGTCTATCAGTCATTCCTGTATTTGTCCAGTTATCAGGAAAATGCTGTAATCTTTCAGCTTCCACTGGAGTGATAATTCTCTTTTCTCCTGTATCTAGATCTGCAACAACATGACTACTTCTGTTTACTGTACCTTCACTAGTTAACATAGTTCTACTTGGTAAATCAATATTTTCAGGATATGCAATCTTTCCTTCAGAGAAGTTATAAGTAAAACCTTCTGCATTTGTTCTTGTGATTCGCTTAGACCCTTTTAAATATTCGAATTTCTCTTTTTGTTTATCATTCAAGTAGAATTTCTTATCTACGTTATGAAGTAGAGTATCTTTTAAAGGAATCGGTTCTTTGAACTGAGGCTCTGTCTTAAAAGTTACAATTTCTCCATTCACCATGCAACCTGTATTTTCGAAGTTTGCATGGAATTTTTCTGTCATCTCTACAGTATCTTCATAAGAAGTCACATCATAAGTTCTAATAGGAGTATCAATCAAGTTGATTGGGAACTGTCTTGCAAACAATCCTTCCTTTACAATAATATCCTCAATCTTCATATCAGAAAGTACTTCTGCATACTTTGTATCTTTTCTCCATGCAAAAATGAATGTTCTTCTTCTTCTCTGTCTTGCTCCATATTCAGCAGCATTGATAACACGCCATTCTACATCATAACCTTCATCATTGAAAGTTCTAAGCATAATACCAAAGTCTCTGCCACGCTGTTTAGAAGGTGATTTAAGTAATCTATCTACATTTTCTAATAATACAAAAGGTGGCTTTTTCGCATGTAAAATCTTTGCAATTGACCAGAAAAGAACACCTTTCTTACCTTCAATCCCTTTTTCACCGCTAAGAGATCTTGCGACTGAGTAGTCCTGACAAGGAAAACCTCCGACAAGAAGACTATGATTAGGAATATAATCGGTATCCTCGTCTAGGTGAGCTACTTCTTCTTGGATATCTGTATTGGAAGTATGTTCTTTACCAAATCTTGTACAGTAGCAGTTATATGCAGGCTGTGCTTTAGTAGATGGTTCAAACTGATTCGCCCAAACGAATTTCCAATTTCTATTTTCGATTGCTTTGTCATTTTCATCAAATGATTTAATATCATTCAATCCTACTCTAAATCCACCTACACCGGCAAATAGTTCTACAACTGTTAGTTCCATGTATACTTCCTCCGTCTTATGTTATAATATAATTACATTTTTATGTATTAACCTATAGCACATCTATTATACATTAAATAGAATTTTCGATCAATAGGCAAAGTGATCTATATATTATCATTTTTCAAGGAGGATTGTAAGTATGAGTGATGAAAAAAATAAAGTTTATCAAAGCATAGAAGAACTACTGGAAACAGCGCAGTCTTCTCTTGGTGTTCCTTTTAAAGAGTATGATGTGAATAATCGTTTAAAAGGCGGTAATAAGGGAAAGATTGGACAAGTTATTGAAGAGGGATTATTCCATAAGGGTATTGATAGTCGACAAGAAGCAGACTTCCCGGAATTAGGAGTAGAATTAAAAGTCACTCCAATGAATAGAGTAGGGAAAGATAAGAATATGGTTTCTGCAAAAGAGAGACTTGTTGTAACTATGATTAACTACATGAAGGATTATGATATTTCTTTTGAAGATAGTCATGTTTTAGATAAGCTCAATAAAGTCCTTTTGATGTTTTATTTTAATGAGCCTGAAAAGTTGAATTATGATTTATGCATAGATAAGATTTTTCTGTATGAGTTTAAAGACATACCAGAAGAAGATAAGCAGATCATAATTAACGACTATAATATTATTATTGATAAGATTAAAAGTGGACATGCTGAAGATATTTCTGAATCAGATACATATTATTTGAGCGCGTGTACAAAAGGGGCTAGTGCAGCTACTTCTTTTGTTGATCAACCATTTAGCTCTGTTAAAGCTAAAAGAAGAGCGTTCTCATTGAAACCTAAATATATGACAGCTTTATTAAGGTCACAGGTATTTAATGACAATGCTATTACAAAAGAAAGCTTGATGAAAACCTCAGGAATTATTGGCAGAGATAATATATTTGACAGGATGGTAGAGTATTTGTTTTCATCTTATTATGGTAAATCATTATCCGAGATTGATGAGATGATTGAAACACCTGTAAATAGAAAATCTCTTAATTATTTGAGAAGCTATATTGCAAGAATGATGAATGCTTCACCAGAAACTAAGAGTAAAGATATTGACGAATATTATGATGAATTCTATAAGGCAAATATTAAAATTAAAACAATTCGCATTAAGAAGGATGGAACTATAAAGGAGTCAATGAGTTTCCCTGCTTTTAAGTTTAAAGAGATTGTAGAAGAGAATTGGGAAGATTCCGAATTAAGAAATAAGTTCATTGATGAAAAGTATTTGTTCTGTGTATTTGATGAAATAGATGATTCTGAATATGAATATAGATTTAGGGGAACTGTCTTATGGGCAATGCCTGAAAGTGACTTAGATGGAAAAGTGCGTGAAGCTTGGGAAAGAACAGTATATCTAGCAAAACACGGAATAGAATTTACAATAAGTGAAAACAAGAATGGCTTGATTGTGCATAATAATCTTCCGGCTAAAAAGGATAATCTGATTGTTCATGTAAGACCACATGCTAGCAAAGCTATTTATGTGTTTAATGATGGTAAAATAATTGGCTCAGGAAATATACAAACTGATGGTGATGAATTACCTGATGGTACTATTGTGACTAAACAATGTTTCTTCTTGAACAATGATTATGTACTGGGATTAGTGAATAAGTATTTACCTTTAAAAGATTAAGAAGGTGAGACTATGCCTGATGTGTTTACAAAAGAACAACGTTCAAAGGTAATGAGTCATATTCGAGGAAAAGATAATAAACCTGAAACGATGGTGAGGAAGTACTTATGGCATCATGGATTTAGATATCGTAAGAATGATAAGAGTTTGCCAGGTACACCTGATATTGTAATTTCTAAATATAGAACAGCTATTTTTATTAATGGTTGTTTTTGGCATCACCACTATGGTTGTAAGTATGGAAAATATCCACAATCAAGAACTGAATACTGGGTTCAACATATTAATAAGAATGTAGAGAATGATGTGAAGAATTATAATCTTCTCCAACAACTTGATTATAAAGTGATAGTAGTATGGGAATGTGAAATCAAAGAAGACTTTGATCACAGAATGAAACTACTCATAGAAGAAATAACACAGTAAAAGGAACACCCTCTAGTGGGCTGTTCCTTTTCTCGTTGACTCTCTTCTAATTACCTCAACAGGAAGTATATATCTTTGTTTATTATTCTCTATTTCTTCATTATTCATTAAATTCATTAATAACTTACATGCTGTTTTTGCAAGTCCAGGAGTATCCTGTCTCACAGTAGATAGGGAAGGATGTGATGTTTTAGATATAAAAATATCATCAAAGCCTATAATTTTTACTTCTTCAGGTACTTTTATATGATGCTCTAATAAAGCCGTTAATGCACCATAGGCACGCCAGTCATTAGTCGCAAATATTCCGTCAAACTTAATTCCTTTCTCTATTAATTCACTTACTGCTTTTTTAGAGCCTTCATAGTTTGCTGTATCAATATCTAATAGTAATTCTAAATCTGTACTATGTTCTAGATGATAATCTTCTAAAGCTTGATAATACCCACTACGTCTTTGCTTATTCACAGATAAAGATCTATTTCTAGATAATATCACTATATTCTTGCATCCTTGTTTAATTAGTTCCTCTGTTGCAAGATATCCTCCTAAATAATGATTAGATTCTACATAATAAGCATTGCTGTGATCTTTAGGTTTTCTATCAATACATACTATCGGTATACTTCTACTTAAACTGTTAGTGGGAATCTGTTCTATTCCAGAAATACAAATAATACCATCTACTAACTTACTATCTAAAGATTTAAAATACGCTATTTCTTTGTTTTCATCCTGTGATGTATTGCATATAAATACAGAATAGTTTTTATCAAAGAAATAATTTTCTATTTCCAAAGCAAGTTGTGAAAACCATTCATTATTAATATGAGGTACAATTAAACCTATTGTTTTTGATTTAGATGTTCTTAAACTTTTGGCTGCAATATTCGTTGTATAACCATATTCTTTTATTATTTTTTCAACACGCTCTTTTGTTGCTTCAGAAAATCTTCCATTATTATTAATTACTCGAGACACTGTTGCAACAGATACATTCGCAAGCTTTGCGATTTCTTTGATGGATATATTTTTTTTAGTCATAATTTTTTGAACCCTTTCATAATTAAATTATATAAATTCGTATATTGAAATTCAATTACATCAGACTTTTTGAAAATAATACATTCCATATAAATGAATGGCATAATATGTGCCATTCATTTATATGGAAACCGTGTTTGATGATGATATGATATATATATGTAAAAGGTAAACGTTTACCCAGAAAGGGGATTATTATGGAAAAACTATTATGCCCATCTATGATGTGTGCTAATTTTGGCCATTTAGAAACAGAAGTAAAAGAGTTAGTGGATGCTGGAATTGATATCTTTCATCTAGATATTATGGATGGAAGTTTTGTGCCTAATTTTGGAATGGGATTACAGGATGTGGAATATATCTGTAAAAAATCTACGAAACCATGTGATGTTCATCTTATGGTTGTTAATCCTGGGGATTATGTAGAAAAGTTTGCTTCATTGGGGGTAAGAATCATCTATATTCATCCTGAAACAGATAAACATGCATGTCGTACATTACAGAAGATTAAAGACGCAGGTGTGCATCCTGGAATTGCAGTAAACCCAGGAACATCTTTTGAAACAGTCAAAGAACTATTACATCTATGTGATTATGTTATGCTAATGTCTGTTAACCCAGGATTTGCTGGTCAGAAATATTTAGATTTTGTAACACCTAAGTTTAAGAAGTTTGTCGATGAGTCAAATAACTATGGTGGTTATGATGTTATGATTGATGGTGCTTGTTCACCAGAAAAGATACATGATTTATCTAAAATTGGTGTTAAAGGATTTATTTTAGGTACAAGTGCGTTATTTAATAAGGGACGTCCTTATAGTGAAATTATACCAGAACTTAGAAAAGTGTAGGAGGAGATGTAAATGAAAATTGGTATTGGTAATGACCATGTAGCAGTTAGCTACAAGAATGAAATTAAGTCTTATATTGAAGAAAAGTATGGCTATGAAGTAGTGAATTTCGGTACAGATAGTACTGAAAGATTTAATTATCCAGTAGCTGGTGAAGCAGTCGCAAATGCTGTAGTAAGTGGTGAAGTAGATAAAGGAATTGTTATTTGTGGTACTGGTGTTGGTATCTCTTTAGCTGCAAATAAAGTAAATGGTATTCGTTGTGTAACATGTAGTGAGCCATATTCTGCATTGTTATCAAGACAGCATAATAATACAAATATGCTTGCATTTGGTGCACGTGTCGTTGGTATTGAACTAGCTAAAATGATTGTTGATGCATGGTTAAGTGGTGAATATGAAGGCGGTCGTCATCAGGTGCGTATTGATATGCTAAAAGAAATTGAGGAAAGACAAAAGCACCATTAAGGTGCTTTTTTGAGGTGTGCTTATGATTAAATGGGGAATTATTGGAGCAGGACATATAGCTCAAAGATTCGCAAAAAGTTTGATACATAGTGATCAAGGAAAACTATACGCTATTGCCAGTCATACTGATACAAAATTAGATTTATTTAAAGAAGAATATCCAGAAATTAGCACTTATACAGATTACATGCAAATACTAGAAGATAAAAATGTAGATGTTGTATATATAGCTTTAAGACATAAAGACCACTATAAGTGGGCTAAAGAAGCTTTATTGAATAAGAAGGCAGTTTTATGTGAAAAACCTGCGACGCTTAGTGTAGAAGAAATGATTGATTTAAAGAAGCTTTCTATTGAGAATCAGTCATTTTTTATGGAAGGTATTAAAACAAGATTTATTCCAGTTATTCAGGAATTAAAGAGGCTGTTAGATGAAGAGGTCATTGGGAAAATACTTACTATAGAAAACAGATTCTGTTATGACATTCGCAACACAAAAGAAACACGTTATCTTTATGATCCTGAACAGGGGGGTATTTTGAATGATGTAGGTAGTTATGTGTTAGGCAGTATTATTGATTATATTCATGTACCTCTTAAAGAAATAAATGTAGAAGCACACTATGAACACGGTGTAGATGTCCATGATTATGTAAGACTATATTTTGGAGATTATCAATCAGCATCATTTGAAATAGCTATGAACGAAAAGAAGGAGCCTATAATGTTGATCAATGGTAATCATGGAACGATAAAATGTTGTCCATTTTATCGTCCAGAAAGTATCGAGATTAAGGTTAATAGAGAAGATGCTTACACAATTACAAAACCATATATCTATGATGACTTCTATACTGAAATTGAAGAAGTTCATAAATGCTTAAAAAAAGGACTTATAGAGAGTCCTCGTATGACATTGGATGATTCAATAAAATGTGCATCTATCACAAATGCTATTAGAAAGGAGATGGATAGTAATGAAGTTTAATGAAATAATGCACCTTTCTTTTTATACATCTCACATGGATGAAATGAGAGATTTCTATGAAAACAAGCTTGGTTTAAAAGCAAAAATTATTATGCGATATGAAGCATATCAAGGTAAAAAAGAAAGAGGTTTTTGGGCTCAAAGAGCTGAAACAGACCCTAAAGGAATTGCATATATCTTTATTGAATTAGCTCCAGGACAATATTTAGAGTTATTTCCTAAAGCTGATCATCAATTGGAACATGAAGCACCTGATACACGTTTAGGTTATTCACATTTTGCACTCATGGTAGATGATATTTTTGAAGCGAGAGAAGAATTAGTTAAAGCTGGTGTAGATATTGATATAGAACCTAATAAAGGTCAGTCAGAAACATGGCAGATGTGGATTCATGATCCGGATGGAAATAAGTTTGAGATTATGCAGTATACAGATAAATCATTGCAGTTTAAAGGAAATATTGAAGAAGATAAAGAAAAATATGGAAAGGAGAGATGAAATATGGAATTAGATTATAACGTAGTAAGATTAATATCAGCAGAGCCGAGTAAAATTGCTACTTATAATGGAAGGCAGTTAAAAGAATCTATCTTGAAATCAGAAGGAAGAGTTCTTATGGGTCAAACATATCTTCCTAGTCCTATTTTGATTCCTGATTGCACAAGTACGGAACTTATGTTTGCATTTGGCACAGATATGGTTTTACTAAACGGATATGATTTTGATCATCCTGAAAAATTGCCAGGTATGCAAGGGTTGTCTTTTGAAAGAATAGAAGAGTTAGTAGGCAATAGACCAGTAGGTATTTATATGGGATGTCCTAAAGAGGGCGTAGATATGAATGACCCTAGAGTGTCTAGTGTTGCACCTATGATGTATACAAAAGAACATGCATTAAAGGCAAAAAAAATGGGTGTGCATTTTATTATTCTTGGAGGTAATCCAGGAAGTGGAACTTCTATCAAAGATGTGATTCGTGCGAGTAAAGAATGTCGCGAAGTATGTGGTGATGACATGTTGATTTTTGCAGGTAAGTGGGAAGATGGAATTGTGGAAAAAGTCTTAGGTGATCCGCTTGCTACTTATAATGCGAAAGAAGTGATTGATGAACTAATTGATGCCGGAGTAGATATTATCGATTTTCCTGCACCAGGATCAAGACATGGTATCACAGTAGAAATCATCAGAGAATTAGTTGAATATACACATCGTAAGGGTGCTCTCGCAATGGTATTTTTAGATAGTAATGTAGAAGCAGCTGATGTAGATACAATAAGAGAAGTTACTTTGCTAATGAAACAGACAGGCTGTGATGTACATGCAATTGGTGATGGTGGCTTTGGCGGTGGAACATGGCCAGAAAACATCTATCAGATGTCAGTAACATTAAAAGGTAAAGCTTATACATGGAAAAAAATGGCAACCCCAAAGAGATAGGAGAATAATATGGATAAACTAGTAGTTGCTTATATTGGATTCGGAAATAGTGTTTGTAGATATCATTTGCCATATGTGGAAAGAAGAAAAGAAACAATTCAGGTTAAATACATTTATCGTAGAGATGTAGATAGAGTTGGAGATGAAGAAAGAGAAACATGGTATCCAAGTATTACGTTTACAAGTGATATTGAACAGGTAATGAGTGATCCAGAAGTTAATCTAGTGGTAGTTAATACACCGGATCAGTTTCATGTTGAGTATACTATGCAAGCATTAGAGCATGGAAAAAATGTTTTATGCGAAAAACCATTTGCAATGACAGCAAAACAGGCAGAAGAAGTATTTGCATATGCTAAAGATAAAGGTCTCGTTGTTATGGCAAACCAGAATAGACGTTTTGATGCAGATATGAGAACTGTCAGAAAAGTAATTGAATCAGGCGTATTAGGTGAAATATTAGAAGTTGAATCACATTATGATTACTATCGTCCTAGTATTAAAGATAGAGTTGGAATGGGTATTCTTTATGGTTTGGCTGTACATCCTATTGACCAGATGATTGGGCAATTTGGTGTTCCTAAGAAAGTTGTATATGACTGCAGAAGTTTTGATCATCCAGGTGAAAGTGATGATTATTATGATATTGATCTTTTTTATGACAATATGAAAGCTATAGTTAAAACAAGTTATTATGTAAAATTAGATTATCCTAGATTTATTGTGCATGGTCGTAAAGGAAGTTTCTTAATGCCTCAATTAGGACATCAAAGTGCTTTAAAAGCAAAACCAGGACCAGTAGAAATCAGCTTTGATCCATTACCAGAAGATAAATGGGGAACTCTTTCTTATATTGATGATGAAGGTAATGATGTTACAAAGAAGGTGCCTACCGAAATTCAGGATTATGGATTGATCTATGATAATCTGTATGAGGTTATTTTTAATAATGCTGAAAAGGTAGTCAAAGATCAAGAGGTTGTAGAAGTTCTTCATATTATAGAAGAAGCAACTAAAGCTGCTAAGGAGGTCTAGTATGAGACTTGGTATTGCGGGATCAGGAATGATTGTAAGAGATTTATTTCGCTTTATACATGATGTAGATGGAATAGAGCTTGAAGCTATTGCTTCTACACCTAAATCTATAGATAAAGTTAAAAAGATGGCTGCAGATGAAGGAATTAAGAAATATTATCCAGATTATCAGCATCTTCTTGATGACGATGAGATAGAGGTTATGTATATTGCATCACCAAATCATTTACACTATTCTATGTGTAAAGAAGCTTTAGAACATGGTAAACATGTTATTTGTGAAAAACCTTTTACATCAAGAGTAGAAGAATTAGAAGAACTTAATAATATTGCAAAGAGTAAGAAATTATTGTTGTTAGAAGCTATTTCTACGCAATATCTCCCTAATGTTTTGAAAATTAAAGAACTACTTCCAGAGTTAGGTCAAATTAAGATTTTTAGTGCGAACTATAGTCAATATTCATCAAGATACGATGCTTTTAAACAAGGTAATATTCTTCCTGCCTTTGATAATACAAAATCAGGAGGTGCTCTAATGGATTTGAATATTTATAATATTCATTTAGCTGTTGTTTTATTTGGGAAACCAAAGAAAGTGCATTATGATGCAAATATTGAGAAGAATATTGATACATCGGGTATTATTACTTTGGATTATGGATCATTTAAGGCTGCACTTATTGCTGCAAAAGATTGTAAAGCACCTATTATGACTTCGATTCAAGGCGATAAAGGATCAATTATTATTCATACGCCTGCCAATACATTAATAGGTTTTGATCACTTGCTAAATGACAATACAACAACTCCATATGCATTACAGGATAATAAGCATCGTATGTATTTTGAATTTCTTGAATTTGTTAAAATATTCAATGAAATGAATTTTGATAAAGCAGATGAAATGATGAAAAATAGTCTTATTGCAATGGATATTGCGACAAAAGCTAGAATGTCGGCAGGTGTTCATTTCAAAGCGGATGAAGCCCATGAGTAAAATATTATTTAGTGATTTTGATGGGACTCTCTTTTTTGAGGATGGTTTTCATCAGGAGGATATAGAGGCAATACGAGCTTTTCAGGAAGAAGGTAATAAGTTTGCTTTGTGTACAGGGAGACCTCTAGGTGGGGTACTTGCTTTAATAGAAGGTAAAATTAATCCTGATTATTATGTTCTTTGTACAGGAGGACTTGTTCTTGATAAGGATTATCAAGTTATTTATGGACAAGAGATTCCTTTTGATTTGGTAAAAGAAGTTTGTCAAAAATATGAAAATGAATCAATTGCTGGACCACATTGTTTAGATAAAGATTCTTTATATTTTGCACATATTCCAAATGACGCACCTAGTTATATTAAGCAATTTGATTCAATTGATGAATTTAAAAATCGTAAAATTTATTTGAATACCCACAAACCACAGGTCAGTGAAAATTAAATTTCATAAACACCGATTAAACGGCGTTCATGAAGCTGAA